>NZ_JALPRH010000010.1:0-243825 GCF_030464795.1 Paraburkholderia sp. SECH2 | reverse complement strand
CGGGTCCCGCAGCTCGCTCAGGGTAGTGGTGCATCTGGAATCTGTGTTCGTGCCCATGCATAAGCTTGTGACAAGGGAGTCATACTTCCGGCGGCGCTGCGCGCGCCGAAGCGTAGGTCTTCGAAACATTCGTCGATTTTCGTGCCTTCCTTTTTAATTCGGCACAGGCCTTGCTGCGGTTCATTTGAACGCAAAACGAGGTAACCGATATGCCGGAATACGCCGCAGCTTCTTCGCTTCCCCTCCCGCAGTACGCTCATCGTCCTGAGCCTAACGAGCCGCCGAATCCTGCGGAGCCTGACACCGTTCCGAGTCCGACTCCGGATCCTATCGAACCGGTTGCGCCGCCCATTGGCGATCCGCCTTCGCAGCCCACGCAAACGCCACAAGCCAGTCGGTGTCCGCCGTTGCGAGCCTCCAGCATGCAACTCTGACGTGTTCTGTGCGCTGGACCGCAGTCCAGCGCATTGATTTTATGTACTTGTTACAAAGCCGGCGCATCTTTTACCGGCAATTTACCGTCGTGAACCCTACACTGAATTGACGTCGCTCCCGATGGCGGCGGGCTTCCCCCGGAGGCATCAATCATGAGACACCCAGCACTGCGACGTTCCGCGCGCCACTCGAAGCGCGACTCCCGGCCCGGCAGCAAGAACGCCCCGGAGGAGTCGCCGGACCCGGCCGCGCAGAACCGCGTCGCGCCCAATGCGCCGCCAGACGGCGAGCACAACCAGGGCGGCGTGCGTCAGGAAGGGTTGGAGTACCAGCGCGATCTCGGTTCGGAGCAGGACGCCTGAGCCCGCCCGACGGCCGGTAAGAAGGGTTCCGGTTTCGTCACGCAAAGCAGAAAAAATTTCCTCGTGGCGCTCTGATGCCGCGCGTTTCTGCTCGCTTGTCACATTTACATACATTTTTATTTTCAGCATCTCATAAAACGGCACGCGACTTGCGTGCACCTCTTTGGCACATATCCGTATGCAACGAAACAACTGACTAGGTGGAGCACCAATGAGCAGACTGATCGTGGTATCGAATCGTGTGGCGCCGACCCAGGAAGGCCGACCCGCGGCAGGTGGCCTCGCGATCGGCGTGCTGGACGCGTTGAAGGAAACCGGCGGAGTCTGGTTCGGCTGGAGCGGTGAAACGGTAAGTGAGCCGTCCGCACCGGTGATCGAAAAGCAGGGCAATGTGACGTACGCGACGGTGGGCCTCACCAAGCGCGACTATGACCAGTACTATCGCGGCTTTTCCAACGCGACACTGTGGCCGACGTTCCACTATCGCAACGACCTGTCGCGCTATGACCGGCAGGAATACGCGGGCTATCAGCGCGTCAACGCGACGCTCGCCAAGCAGCTCAAGGAGTTGCTCAAACCCGATGACATCATCTGGGTGCACGACTATCACCTGCTGCCGTTCGCGCGCTGCCTGCGCGAGCTTGGCGTGAAGAATCCCATCGGCTTCTTCCTGCATATTCCGTTTCCGGTGCCGGAAGTACTCCGTACCATTCCGCCGCACGAGGAATTGGTCAAGGCGATGTGCAGCTACGACGTGGTCGGTTTCCAGACCGAAGCAGACCGCCAGTCGTTCGTCGACTTTATCGAGCGCGGTCAGCACGGCACCTCGAGCGAAGACGGCATGGTGCACGCCTACAATCGCTTCCTGAAAGTGGCCGCGTACCCGATCGGCATCTATCCGGACGCGATCGCCAAGGCCGCCGAGCAGTTCACTGACCGTAAGCCGGTGCGCAGCCTGCGTGACGGCATGCGTGGACGCAAGCTGATTATGAGCGTCGACCGGCTCGATTATTCGAAGGGTCTAGTGGAGCGCTTTCAGGCGTTCGAACGGCTGCTGCTAAATGCGCCGGGTTGGCACGGACGTGTATCGCTCGTGCAGATTGCGCCGCCGACACGCGCGGATGTGCAGACATATCAGCGCATTCGTCAGACGCTGGAGGGCGAAGCTGGCCGCATCAATGGTCGTTTTGCGCAACTCGACTGGACGCCGATCCAATACCTGAACCGCAAGTACGAGCGCAATCTGCTGATGGCGCTGTTCCGTCAATCGCAGGTCGGCTATGTGACGCCGCTGCGCGACGGGATGAACCTGGTCGCGAAGGAATACGTCGCATCGCAGGATCCGGCTGATCCGGGCGTGCTCGTGTTGTCGCAATTTGCCGGTGCGGCCGAGCAACTGCCGGGGGCCTTGGTCGTCAATCCGTTCGATCTGTCGCAGATGGCCGAGGCGCTGGAGCGTGCGTTGTCGATGCCGCTCGCCGAACGTCAGGCGCGTCACGCGGACATGATGGCGCCGATGCGCGAGAACAATCTGTCGGTCTGGCGCGATACGTTCCTGGGCGATCTGCGCAACGTTGCGACTGCCTCTTCGGTGACGGCCAAAGCGGTAAAGCTCGCTGACGTGACGGCATCGTCGTCGTAGTCGTATCAACGGCGGCGCGGGGATCTTAAGGACCCGTACGCGCTGGTCACGTCGAACTGTTTGTTTGGATAAAGCCGAAGCATTGAAAAAGGGCGCGGACCGCAATATGCGATTCGCGCCCTTTTTGTATCCGGGTCAGGCGAACAACTCGAGCATGCGCATCATGCGCTTCGGTCTGCTACGTCCTCACGCCGCTTGCACGTTCACTCGCTGCCTCACACGCATCATGCTGACCACAGCGGCGACCGCGGAAAAACAGGCTGCCACATACAGCGTGATGGTCGGCCCATTCTGCGGCGCGATGCCGAAGATCAGCGCGACCAGTGCCGCGCCGAGAGTCTGCCCGGTCAGGCGTGCAGTGCCGAGCATCCCACTTGCACCGCCGCTGCGCTCACGCGGCGCGGCGGACAACATGGTTCGATTGTTCGGCGACTGGAAGATCCCGAAGCCCGCGCCGCACAGTGCCATGCGCCACGCGATCTGCATGGGCTCGGGATGCGCGCCGAGGGTGGCGAGCAGCAGCAGGCCCACCGTCATCGTCACGAGTCCGACGCCACCCAGCCATCCAGACGATATCTTGTCCGACAGCACACCCGCAATCGGCGCGGCAATGATGATGACCGCCGGCCACGGCGTCATCAGCAAACCGGTTTCTACCTGCGACAAACCCAGCGTGTCCTGCAACAGAAATGGCAACGACACGAAAGCCAGCATCTGCGCGCAGAACGAACACACCGAGGTGCCGATCGACAGCGCGAACACCGGAATCCTCAGCAAATCGATCGGCAACAGAGGCGCGGGTTGAGTCAACTGACGGCGCACGAAGAAGTAGCCGATCACAACCGCAACGAGCGCCTCAATAACGACCCAGCGGATGTGCTCGCCGTGACCGAGACCGTCGATTGCGAAGATCAGCAGACCGAACACGAACGCGTTCATCACCGCGCTCAGATAGTCGTACGGAGACTCGTGGCCGGGATTCATCGGCAGCGCCTTGAAGCCGCCGATAATCGCCGCGATCCCGATCGGCACATTGATCGCGAACAGCCACGGCCATGGCGCGATGGCGAGCACGCCGGAGGCGACCGTCGGCCCGACCGCGGACGATATCGCAACGACCATCGCGTTGATCGCAACGCCGCGTCCAAGCTGCGAGGGCGGATAAATCATGCGTACGAGCGCCGTGTTCACGCTCATGACGCCCGCTGCGCCGAAGCCCTGGACCACGCGGGCGAGTGCGAGCGTCGGCAGTGACGTGGACAACGCGCACCCGAACGACGCCACCGTGAACAGGATCAGCCCGGCCAGATAGATACGCCGGTAGCCGATGCGATCGCCGAGCGACGCAAGCGGCAGCAGTGAAATGGTGATGGCGAGCTGGTAAGCGTTGACGACCCAGATCGAGCCGGCTGCGCTTGCATGCAGATTGCGCGCGATGGTCGGCAGCGCCACGTTGGCGATCGCGCTGTCGAGCACCGCCAGCGTGAGGGCGAGGGCGATAACGAGCATCGCCCAATAGCGTTGCGGAATCGGCAAGCCTTGTTCGGTGTTGTCCGCGAGCGGTGTGCCGGCGGCGAGCGGAGCGGCGGGGGCGGCATCGGCCGGCATCGAGCCGTCCTTGCGCGATGGTTGTGCTTGCATCGTTCTTTTGATTTGGAATGGGGCGGCACATCGATCCTACGATGAGCCACGCGCGCTACGTGCCGCCCTGAAGAGGCACGTAGCGCAGCGACGATGCCGGCACGGCGACTGCGCACCGGCATCGCGTCTCACGCGTTATTTGAGTTCGTACAGGCCGGTGTGGGTGGTCGAGTCGAGTTCGTTCAGATGCGTCATGAAGCGCGCAACCGCGTTGGTGGTCTCCGCATTGATCGGCAGATGCGGCACCTTCAGCGCATGCAGGCGGAAGATATAGCGATGCGTCTTGTCGCCGCGCGGCGGCGCTGCGCCACCGAAGCCGACCGTGCCGTAGTCGTTGCGCAATTGCAGCGCGCCTTGCGGCAGCAATGAGCCATCGGTTTTGCCGGCGTTGCGCGGCAGCGATCGGGCATCAGCCGGAATGTTGACGACGACCCAGTGCCAGAAGCCGCTGCCGGTAGGCGCGTCCGGATCGTGAACGGTGAGTGCGAAGCTTTGGGTATCGGCCGGCGGCGCGTCCCATTGCAACGCGGGCGAAATGTTCTCGCCGTCTACGCCGAAGGCCTTGTCGTGGTATTCGTGGGCTTTCGGCATAAAGCCGTTGGTGGGGAAATCGTCGGACCAGAGACGGAAATCAGCCATCGTGTGCCTCCCTTCTTGGTGGTTCTGGGATGGTCGGAGCGTGCTGTTTTTGCTACCGGCTTGCCATTGAACTGCCGGCCAGTTGCTGCCTGATTTCTGCAGCGTCGGCACGCAAAAAATGCTCCGAGCTAGCCAATCGAGTGTATCACCAGCGGCTCTGGAGTTCCCTCCAGCCGGGCAGGCTACAAGCAGCTTTCAGCCGCGTTCCTCGAAGCTCGGTGCGTCGCTCTTCAACCACTCGACGAGCCGCTGCAACACGCCCTCGATATCGCGATTCGCACCACGCAAAGCGCATTCCCATACCACCCCGACGCGCCAGCCGCTCGCAAGCAGCGCGGCGCGAACCTTCTCGTCATTGCTGCGATTGCGGCCGATCTTGTCGCGCCAGAACTCGGGCCGGGTTTGCGGCCATTTGAACAGATGGCAGTCGTGACCATGCCAGAAACAGCCGTGCACCAGCACGACGGCGCGATAGCGCGGCAGCACGATATCCGGCCGGCCCGGCAGATCGCGCGCGTCTAAACGGAAGCGAAAGCCCCGGCCATGCAGCAGGCTGCGGATCAAGATTTCCGGCTTCGTATTGCGGCCGCGAATGCCGGACATCATCCGGCTACGCGTTGCGCTGTCGACGATATCGACCATCGTTAGCGTCTGGGTAGCGGAGCGGGCCGCTCAGGAATAGAGCGAAAGGGCTTGCTTCGAACCATTGTGCGTCTCCACGGCAAGCAGGTTTTGCACATGCGGCAGCATGATGCGCGCCACTTCCCGCATCACCGGCATGACGACGCTGTTGCCGAACTGCCGGTAAGCCTGCGTGTCGCTGACCGGAATCCTGAAGGTGTCGGGAAAGCCCATCAGCCGTGCACATTCACGCGGCGTCAGGCGCCGCGGCCGCAAGTGTTCGCCTTGATAGACCAGGATCTCCGACCCGTCCTTGTGATAACGCGCCGAGAGCGTGCGTGTGACGCTCTCGGGATAAGCCATGCCGAAACCGAAGCCATTGCCCGCCGCGCGATGCTTCGCCGCGTAGTTTTGCAGATAGGTCCAGAGATTCGGGGTGAGCGTGTACTTCGGTTGCACGCGTTTGCTCGCGTGGTCGAAGAAGCGATCGTGGTCCCATGGCAGCACCGGTTCGCTGCCGTCCGTGCGATGCAGGATCGAGCCAAGGCGCGGACCGCTTTCCGGCAGACGCAGATCGTCCCAGGAAAACGACGTCTTGCCGCGAAAGCCGACGATGATGATGCGCTCCCGATGCTGCGGCGTGAAATGCTGGCCGTCGACCACGCGGTAGTGCACTTCGTAGCCGAGCTCGTCGCGCAGCGTCTGCAGGATCACGTCGAAGGTGCGGCCTTTGTCGTGCGAGAGCAGATTCTTCACGTTCTCCAGCAGGAATGCGGCGGGGCGCTTTGCCGCGATGATTCGCGCGACGTCGAAAAACAGCGTGCCCTGCGTCGTGCATTCGAAGCCGTGTGGACGACCCAGCGCGTTTTTCTTGCTGACGCCGGCAATCGAGAACGGCTGGCACGGAAAGCCGCCAAGCAGCACGTCGTGGCTCGGCACTTCTTCGGCGGGAAAGGAGACGATGTCGCCGATCAGCGCGTGGTCGCCGCCGGGCGGGTAGTTCTCGCGATAGGTCTTGGTGGAGAAATCGTTCCACTCGCTCGTGAAGACGCAGTCGCCACCGTGCGCCTCGAAACCCATCCGAATGCCGCCGATGCCGGCAAACAGATCGATGAAGCGGAATTGGGCGTCGCCGGTGGCTAAGCCGGCCTTCGTCCGGCCGCTGCTGTGCAGCAGATCGCGCAAGGCCGGTTCGAGCATCGACGGACACGGTGTTTCGCCTTTTTCCCAGCGACGTACCGTCTTGATGTCCTTACCGACGTGCGCGGCGATTTCGCGTTGAGTGAAGCGGGCGCGCGCCTGTTTGAGCAGGTCGAGCGGTGCGGCGAGGGTCACGGATGTCCTTGCTGGGAATTTTTGCGGACATTATGACCTAAGGTCGTCCCTTTTTCCTATTTTCACGGAGTGTGAGCAGAAAATTTCCGGTCGCACGAAGACCGTTTTGCCTAAATGCGAATGTCACAGTTGGACGTGTAGGCTTACAGCGTGACGCGAAATCCCCGCGTTGCGACGTGTTCAGGCCGCGACAGGGTTCGCGGCCTTTTTTTAGCTGGGTTTTAGCTGGGGAGAGTAGGGCTGAGCGGCGCGGAAGACCGGCCATCGAGCGTGCGGCGCGTCAGATCAGAGATGACGGCTGGCGGCGACGTGTACCGGCTGGAACGGGGCGGCGGTCGGTCCTGTCCATACTGGCGGGGGTTCGGCTTCGAACTGGTCCAACTGCAGCAGGAGGCTGTCGACCGCGCACAGTTGCGCGTGGGACAGATTGCCGGTGTCGAGCAATTGGTACAGGCGCTTGCGCCAGTAGGTAACCGGCAGAATCGGTCCAGCCAGATCGCCTTGTAAAGACGGTCGCATCACGCGCCCAATATGCGCGATATCCTGGTCGACTAGCGCCGCCTGGGATGACCCCGTCAGCATAATGAGTGTGCGTTCCATAGCCCCTCCATGGCACCTTTACGGCAGGCCGGGGCGGGACTTTAGGGCTTTTTTGAAATATTTTTCGCGGTTCGGTTCGTTGGGCAAAACGGCCGGCGGGCGGCGTGGGCACACCCGTTGCTGAATCGGGATACTGGCGTAATGACGCGCCGGCATTCCAGATATCGGAGCCAAACATGAACAAGGACCAGGTAAAGGGTGTGGGTGAGCAGATCAAGGGCAAGGTCAACGAAGCCGTCGGCAAGGCCACCAACAACCCCGGTAAGGAACTTAAGGGCGACCTTCAACAAGGCGCCGGCAAGGTGCAGAAGGCCTATGGCGACGCTAAGGAAGACGCCAAGGACAATGCAAAGCGCAACGCGCCGTAATTTGGTTCGCGGTGTTGTTTGACGGGGAAAGGCGCTTCGGCGCCTTTTTCTGTTTTTACGGGGCTTGGGTGCCGGGCTCTGGCTGTTGGGTGTTAGTGCTTTTCCGTCAGACGCGGGGTACGGCGCCGTTTTGGCCTGGGAGTAACCCGGGTTCGGCGCCGTGGACGTTCCGCACGCTGTGCGCCGCCTTTAGACTTGGCGCATCCAACACGTAGGAGGCGCCTATGACACCCGAAAAAGTGCTTTCGATGTTCGAGCGGCAGTACCTCGAGGGCAAGACGCCCGTCGACCTCGAAACCCTCTGTGCGAGTTTCGCCACGTGGCTGGCGGCGACGTGGGACCAACACGATGGCGAGCAGAAGACGCTGTTGCTGACAATCGGCGCGGCTTTGTGGCGCGAAGGGTATAACCTGCGCGCCGGTACGGCTACCAAGGATTTGTGGTGAACCTGAGTGCCTTTGTGCGGTTAGGCGGTGGGGAAACGCGTCGCGTGGCAATGTTCGCGTTGGTGTGATTCGAGGCGACCCGCACTGCGGCGCTCACGCACGCGTTCTGCCGAGTCGGTTTATATTTGGCGGTCGCGTGTTCGGGTCTCTGTTCTCGGTCTTTCGGCCGGTCGCTGATTCCCGATTCCCATTTTTAGCCGCAGCTTTCGCATAAGGGTTACACCATCCATGACCGATCTCTCCGCCTTCCCGATCACGAAGAAATGGCCTGCCGAGCATCCGGACCGGATTCAGCTGTATTCGCTGCCGACGCCCAATGGCGTGAAGGTTTCGATCATGCTCGAAGAGACCGGATTGCCCTATGAGCCGCACCTCGTGCGCTTCGATACGAACGACCAGATGTCGGCGGAGTTTCTGTCGCTGAATCCGAACAACAAGATTCCGGCGATCATCGATCCGAACGGTCCGGACGGCAAGCCGCTGCCGCTGTTCGAATCCGGCGCGATTCTGATTTACCTGGCGGACAAGGCCGGTCAATTGATTCCGAAGGATGCTGCTGGCCGTTATGAGGCGATCCAGTGGGTGATGTTCCAGATGGGCGGCATCGGCCCGATGTTTGGCCAGGTGGGCTTCTTCCACAAGTTCGCTGGAAAGGAATACGAAGACAAACGCCCGCGCGATCGTTATATCGGTGAGGCGAAGCGGTTGCTGGCGGTGCTGGATCAGCGGCTTGAAGGGCGTGACTGGATTTTGGGTGATCAGTATTCGATCGCTGATATCGCGACTTTCCCTTGGGTGCGTAATCTGGTCGGGTTCTATGAAGCCGGGGATCTGGTCGGGATTGATGAGTTTTCGAATGTGAAGCGAGTGCTGGCGGCGTTTGTTGCGCGTCCGGCGGTGGCCAGGGGATTGGATATTCCGAAGCGGCCTGCGTGATGGGGTGAGGGTGGTTTGTGTTGCGACTGCGATGTGATGGCGAGACCTGTTGCGGCGGTCAGGGCAGCTCGGCCGGGTTGCCACCCATCGCTCGGTAAAGGTCGCGCACAAACTCCTCGCTGACGACGTTCCACTCGGGTGAGGCATAGAGGACGTCTTCGGGATTCTTCTTGCCCTGTGCGTGACGCAGGGTGCGCACGGTTAATTCGAGGGCCATCGCTTCTTCATATAGAGGATGGCCAGGGCGGAGGCGGTCGTCGTTTTCCATGCCTGATTTTCGGCGGGCGCGGGGAATACTTTAGGTGTTGGTGGGTGGTGTGGGTTTATAGGCTGCGTGGATTTCGCGGATGTGGTCAGGCGGGTACGGTTGGCACGCAGGGCAGAGGGGAATTGGGCTTCAACCGTTCCGTATTCGGCAGACGTGTGGGTAATGACGGAGGCAAAAAAGCCCCGCCGGGCAATGCCGGGCGGGGCTTTTTGATGTGTCTGGATGTTGCTGATTGGTCCCCCGACAGAATTCATATTCAATTACCGGTCGGGCGTTGCGGGAGGTTTTGTAATTTTTATACCCCCACCAGTACCCCTAAAATCCGTCTCCTGAGGAAATACGGGTGCGATTCCTTTGAGAGCCTTGGCGTAGCAGCCGAACACGGAGTTACCAAAAAGATACATTTTTGATTGGAATCAAGTATGGCCGGCGCGCGCCTAACTAAGCAAGCCCGCGGACATTGGTCTGCGGGGTTAGGCTCAAAAATTGCATGGTGTCTTCATGTGTGTGATAGGACGCTGTAAGGGTACGTTTTTGTTGACGGATCTAAAATTGTCCGGATACTGTCTTTAGAGATTTGTCAAGGTGCCGTTATATGAGGCATCACGAAGCCGGAGGGGCGCCATGAAAACGATCGAATTTGTTCGTGACCACAAGGCCGCGATCAGCGACGTGCTGGCGCAGTATCACGTCCGCAATCCGCGTTATGTTCCTGACGAGACGGAAGAGGCGGATGTTGTTTTGCTCGTCCAGCCCGAAGACCAAGTATCGTACTTTGATGTGTTCAAGATCGAAGACGCGTTGGCCGCGGAGTTGCATGCCAAAGTCACTATCCTGACTGAAGGCGGGCTGAGAGGTAGTGATCGCGACCGCATCCTCGGTATCGCCGAAAGGGTTTGACCGTGCCCACTCCGAGTGAGCGGTGCGGTCACATCTACTACGCAATTGACGCCATTCTCAGGGATGTGAACGGGCACGGGGAACAGGCTTTCGTTGCGGATCTCACTCTGCGATCGGCCTGCTATTACCGCTTTATTGTTATTGGGGAAGCTGGCGACTCGCTGTTACGCTCGAGTGCTCAACTGATCGCACAGCACGCACCGAATCTGACGCAGTCGCTGTCTTTCGCTCACCGACTGCGTACCATCCTTGCGCACCAATATCATCGGGCAGATCCCAAGATCGTTTGGGATACGATTCAAAAGGATCTTCCACAGTTGTCAGCTGACATCGCAAATCTTCGCGCTGCGTTGCCTTAACGAGGTCGCATCGAATTAGTCACATGAAGCCCAGCCCCGCGCTGGGCTTTTTCATATCCGGCGCCTGACCATCCTTAACACTACGTCTCCCCTGATCGTCTTATGCTTGACGGATAACGAATCGGGGATCCCATGACTTATCCATACGACTTGATCTCAGGCGGCGTGTGCTTGGGTTTGGCAGTTGCATGTCTCGTTGCGCTGCTGGTTGCCTGAAGATCTTCCCGCGGCCGAGTAGTTGCCGGCCAACCAGATCCGCCGGATCACCATCCCTCGCGCCGCAGATGTCTTGCGCGAACTCTCCGCTGATAGCATCCCATTCGGGATTTTTCTTGCCCTGCGCGCAGTAAGTTCAACGCGCATTGCTTCGATGTAGCAGGGATGGCCAGGGCAAAGGCGATTGTCGTTCTCCATGCACCTGCTGACCAACCTTGAGCGAAGGTTGATCGGCCACCCACCTATCTGCTCAAGTATCTGATGCTGCGGCCGTTATTGCATCTGTGATCCCTGACTCGGAGTGCGGGCATGTTAAAAGCAATCGGCGCTGCGGCAGCAGCAACGTTTGTTGTCTACGAGGTCGTGACCATTGGCTACTCGGTGCTCATGCTCAGCATCGCGTTGCCAGCGGAGCAGCGGTGCGAAGGCGATGCCATGAAGGCTGCGCTACAAATGGAAAGCAATCCGCGAGCGGCTGATTCCCAGTTTCTCGGTGTGACCAAGACTTGCGAAAAGTCCGCATCGATCATCAGTGCCCTGGTGCCTCCCGGGTTCAAGCCGTAACAAACTGATTTAGCCTCAGTTGGCGCGCCCGGGCGATGAGTTGCGCTACGACCGGACCGCAGAGCAGTTCGGCGCGGGCTTCGTCGTCGAGGTTCGGCTTGGGTTCCATTTGTTTCAGTATGTGCGAAAAGATGCGCCCGTGGTAAGCGCACCTTTATTCGCGATTCGAATCGATGCTTCTGCGGGTTAAGTCTGCGTCGGGCCAAGGCGAGGATGCAGGTCTAACGATAACTGCTCAGGTCCGGCCAATAGCTCACTCCTGTGCTGCTGGATCAATTTCCAATCTTCAAGAGTGTCGTGATGTGTGAGAAGGCGTTCGGCGAAGTCCGTCGCTATGTTGACCTGATCGCAGGTCATAGTTTTGAAGCTCAGGGTTCCGGCATAGAGGCGCATCACCCGATAAGCAGCGCTGTAGGGGACTCTTCGATCGATGACAAGCTCTGTAGCATAGCGAAGCGCATCGGCCCGATCCGCTGCCGTGCTTCTGGCCGGGCCTATGCGCGGTTGGCGAGGATTCACGGCGATGCCGTCGTTCCAATATCGCCAGAGGGCATCATCGCATTCAGCCTGATACGCGGCGACCGTATCTCGAAGTTCCGTGCGAATCTTCCCAATGTTGATTGAGTGCAGCCATCCGGGTAATTTTCTGACCGGTAGGCAGGTCACAGATCGACGCTGCTTATCACCGGGAAGCTGAGTTGTGATTTCCACAACGCAGGCTGCGAACCGTTGTTTGATTTTCGTGAATTGGCTAGCCCAGTTCAGCCCCATTCCATCTACGATCGGCCTAAGCGGTGCGTAGGGCTCGCGGTGATGTTCGATCACAAACAGCTCCGCGCCGTGAAACGGCACTTTAATTTGGCGTGTTAACGCCCGCGTGCTAGGATGCATGCGTTCATTCTCCAAGTTTGAACACCGAGCCCTGACCGCCCATCTCCCCAGATATTCGGTCGGGGCTTTTTCTATCGATCTTCCGCCTTCGTGCGCGCCTCTTTCTTTCTCGCATCCTCAAGGGTCTTCACGATCACCCAATGCAGCGACCGGTCGAGCCGGTCTGCCTTCTCCTGCAGAAAACTCCGCAGGCCCGCTGGCATTCGCAGCGGGTACGAACTCGGTTGTAACGCATCCATAAGATTTCCTCTTTAGGATATCCACAGAAAGAATCATAGTAGAATCTACTTCGGTTTGTGCTGACAGTATCGTCATATCACATAGATTTAGTCAAGGGTCGCACTATGAGCAGCGAGAAAGCAACGCCGAAGCAGGCTGCCGCTTACCCGATTCGAATGCCACCTGAGCTGCGGCAGGAGCTTCAGCAGCGTGCCGATGCCGCTGGTCGGAGTCTCAATCAGGAAATCGTCGATCGCCTCGAGAAAAGCGTTGGGCCGCCACCAAAGATTCCAAAGGGGTTGCAGCAGATCGTGGAAGCTGCTACCGCAGGCACGGATGAGTCTCTGGAGGAGGCCGCGGTGCGGCTGGTGGTGCTCGGGATCCAGTCGCAAGCGCATCGCAAATCCGCGGAATCCGCAGCGGCAGCTGAACGCTATAGGAGCGTAGCTCTTCAGCAACTGCTCGCGTCTACCAACGACAGACTTGGTGAGCTTCTGCGATATCTGGCGAGCGTTCGCGGCATCGACCCGGAACGCGTTGCTGCTGCTTCGAGGCACAAAGAAGCAATGTCACGTCACCTGGGGCAATTAGATCTGTTCGGTACGCCTGGACTTTCTTCAATTGTGCGGGACATGAAGTGATTTGGCCGCGAACCGTCGCTTCGGAGATAGCTTGCCCCACACGCATTCATCGGTCGTTGGTGTGTTACGCAAGTGTGCCCAGTTTCGGATCTGCTCTCTCCGCCGAGCACCGTCGGTCGCAAAAAGCGTGAGAACGATGAAGAGTAACCTCGACGACGAGGCCCGCGCCGAATTGCTCTGCTATCTGGTAGTAGGGCAACTTGTGGCTCGAGCGCGCACCGGCGAATGGTTGCGCACCGATCATCTCGTATCTGGTTGGCCGGCAATGGCGCTGACGCTGATTGGACGGAACGCGTCTACCTAGGCGCCCTGTCAGAGCGGATCGCATTGGATTTTGCGAAGCTGCCACGCTTCGCAGACTCGGCGTCTCTAGCTAAGCTTTTCACGGATGGCTGGCGCTTGGATTATCGGTCGCCGATCGTCCGCGGAATCTATACGGCATGTGGCGCTGACTTGCGATCTAGTTAGATGCGATGCGGCCCCCTCAGTTGCAGGTGCACCGCGTGCAGTATTTTCCGGACGATCGCGACAAGTGGCACAGGAAGGTGTAAATTCCCCACAAACAGTAGTTACCCACCAGCCCGCCGCGAGCGGGCTTTCGCACATTCAGCATTTGAAATGGAGGTGCGAAATGGCAGGTACGGCGCGGCGCCGGGCGGATCGGGCGCGAATCAAAAGAAATCGGGGGTATTACTGGTGGGGTCGCCGGCTGACGTCGAATGAACTCGGCAAGGTCGTCGATACACCCACGCCCTGCAGTTGCTGGATGTGCGGCAATCCGCGGCGACATCAAAAAAAGGACCGACTCTCCATCTGGGAACAGCGGTGGTTTCAGGAGGTCGGCGAACCGGGAGAATAGCTGGCTGATGGTGGATAAGTGAGGGCGCCCCGGGGAAGCCGCCGTTGCGAGGCTGAGAGTGGGTGCGGTGGCCACCGACATCGCGTCCTTCTCCCGGATTGCAAGGCTCGACACTGCGAGGAATTTTGTAGTCCTATATGCATAAAAATATGCGCATGCGCATAGATTAGAAGTGCGCTAACTTATTGCCCAAATCCCGTGCTGTGAATCAAAGCGCCAAAACAAACGCTTTGCGCGCGGACGGCTCACGACACTGCCTTTAAAGGACGTCTGAGCGAGTCACGCGGCCGTGATCGAGAAGCTTGCCATCGCCGGGGTCGAACGGCGTGCTGAGCACTAAATGAACCTCTTTGTGTTGGATGTCGTCTCATGAATAAGGTGGCCACTGCGACAGTTAAGCCCATATTTTTTGACTTGCGGACGTCAATAGTCGTCACGTCCCTATCGGAGGGAAGCATTCACAAGCTTATGCAGGAAGGCGCGTTTCCTAAACCGCGGATGTTGTCCGGTAGACGTGTCGCGTGGCTCGCCCGAGAAATCGAAGAGTGGGCCGAAGGGTGCCCGAAATCCGACCTGCTTCCGCCGCCGAATACAGGACGACGCAAGACGAAGTAGATCAGTATCCTTTTCTTCACGACAGAACTTACGACATGAAGTCCACTCTCGAACGACTTGAATCCCTGTTCAACTCACCGCTGATTCCGGTGGATGTGGTGCGTGCAAATTTCTTTCCCCACCTTTCCGTGGAAACCTTCACGCGACGCGCGCGAGGCAATGACTTCGGCTTTCCCGTGATCAGTTCAGATAGTTCGCAGAAGGCGGCCATGTTCGTCCATATTGAGGACCTCGCGACATACTTGGATTCGCGGCGAACCGTTGCTGTGCGCGAGCACGGCTACCTCGTCGGTGCTCGTCGGCCCGTGCTCCTTGAGGCGCCCAGCCCTGATGACGATATTCTGCGCGAGCACGGTCAGATATCGAAACGAAAGACCGTCTGAGGCCTATTGTGTGGGCTAGCGATCAGCTAGCGCTGTGACGTGCATGTCGCGGGGCCGCGTGCGCGATGGTCTGGCCATTGAGTGCGGCGCTCACTTCTGCTATGTCTTCAACTTACCAGGCGGCTTCGAATGCACCCGGAGGTGTCCTGTGCCTTTGAGGAAGTTTTTGTAAGAGGCGAGCGCAACGTTCCACGCTTCGCGCGCGACGTTCGGACCCATTTCGACTATTTTTCCGTCCTTGTCGACAACCGCAAGCGTTGCCGGTTCGCCGCTGATGGTCGTAATGCTCAGGCCTTCAAAACTAACCGCGCTGATAATGCTGTTAGTCAACAGACTGGATTTGGGGTCTCCAATCATTAAATATCCTTTCTAATCCTATCGGGCGGGACACGCGCCGTATGGTTCGTGCTGGAAATGACAGCTACAGCGCGTCTGGCGTCTCGGTGGCACCTTTCCTCAGGCGCGCACGCGCCGTCTCAACGTCCTCAAGCGCCCGGCGAAGTAGTTCCGGATCATTCTCTTCAGTGACGGTCGCAAGATACGCGTCGATTGTTTCTTCGCTGTCCAAATACTCGGATGCGACAAACGGTGTTACGACAGTTTTTGGCATGGCAATTCCAAACGAGACATCAACGGTCACAAGGTAATCGCGGACCACCACAAGTGTGTCACGATTCATGAGATCCTTACCGCTAACGGAATTCAACTAGCCGCCGACGCGATCCGTCCGTCAGCCCGATCTGGAAACATAGTAGCGCATCCTAGGGGCGCGCCAAAGTTGCCCTCAAAGCCCGTCAGCCTCGTTCTCTATCTCGTAGTCGATTTCAACTTGGTCCAGTCGCGCTTGAGCCAACGCATTGCGTCGGTCCAGATACCGCTCAATGTTGACTGTTGTCTCCAACAGATCGTCCGTAGCGGCCATGAGCGCGGCGCCTCCGCGGACTTCGGTCTCAAAATACTCATTGCCTCGAAAGCAACGGTCGAACGAGTCGGCTACGCAACGTGACGTCGTCAGCAATCTTCGGAGATGAGACTCGAGGGGCAATTGATCGTTTGCGAGCGCCAGCATCTCGACGGCAACACGCTCGGCCTGTTTGCGTGTCGCTTCGTGCAGCGCGCGCATCACGCCCATCGTACCGGCAACGAGTGGTTCACGTTCTGGTTCGTTCGATATTCCTAGCAACCAGTCGCTCGATACGCCAAACGCGATCGCTGCCTTGCGCAGAAGAGACTTAGGTAGGGGTGCGTCCCCACTCTCCACCTTCGAAAGCTGGCTTGAGTTCTTATAGCCCAGCTTTGCCGAAGCCTCCTTCTGGTCCAGACTGTTGAGCTTGCGTGCGACGATCAGACGTTCGCGCATCAACTCCTCAATCGACTCATCATCAGACAGCCGTCGACGCGGCCGCCGATAGACTGCTGATTGAGCATCGTTGCTGGCATCATTTGGGCTGTCGTCTGGCCCTTGATCAAGCTCGCGCCGTGGGACGTAGGCATCAATAGGAATATCGCGTAGCGCTTGCGCGATCGGGCGAAGCAAGCCACAGCCTGTAGTCAAAGGAATATGCATCTCATCGGACTCTATCGTGAAAGATGGGTGCTGGGCGAAGCGATACGCGAGTATCAATACGCGCGGATTTTGTCGCCCATCAGAACGCAACAAAACCGCCCGGAGGTGGCTCTGCTAGCCGTACTAGGTGCCCGCCGGATAAACAGGCTTCGTTGGCAGCGGCTGCATCGGATCGCCCGCGGCGGCGCTGACGATCGCGCGCAACGCATCGCGATAGGTTGCCCACTCGGTCGGCGTTGCGACGGATTTCTCGTAACAGCGCAGTATGGTGATGTCCGACACATCTAAAGCGGCCTTGGCACTTGCCTGATATGCCGACCATGCAATTGATGCTTGCGCCGTTGCAAACAATGGAAAGACTGTCGCAAGTTGCGAGGTTGTGGGGATGTCAGAAAATACCACCTCGCCAGTTTGTGCCTCATAGTCCGGGTCTACTGCGCGAAAAGAAATGCCACTGTTCGAATATGCGTAAGTCACAGATTGTCCTCCCAACCGACACACCCAATGCCTAAGGCAGGGCTTGTTCCAGAGCATGTGTAATAGATATTCGTGCCCGCCAGTAGCAGGTCACTGCTTGTCACCCAATTGAAGCTGCCGTTGCCGGAAATGTTGACCTCCGGGTTGATGGCGTCAGGCGAGACGATACCGACCCAGTTTGCGGCCGGGTTGCTATTCGAAAAGACGTACACGCGAATTTTTGCCGCCGTAGTCGGAACAAATGCGCCGACTGCGAGTGCCGTGTAACTCGTTGCCGAACCAGACGCCAGCATGACCGGATAGCCGCCAACAGTTTGATAGCGGAAAGTACGTCCTTTCTGCGTGAACGCGAGAGCCCAGAAGTTCGTCGCGCTCAGAGTGCGAATCCAGCCAACCCGAGCCCACGCCGTATATCCAATAGGCAGCGTCGGCGCAGTCGCAGACAGTGAAAACAGCGCCGCCGTTGTCTGTGTCGTCGGGTTGTAGATGACATGCGCGGCATACCACGTGCTGAATGCCCACGCGCCAGCATCCAGCGAGTTTGCACCTACTGCTCCGCCAGTTGAAGGCGTCAGCGCTACACCGTTCAAAAGATACGGAACGTTGTTTGCGTCGCGCAGGACAAGCTGGTCTGCGCTGATGTTGACGGTCGCACCGGATCCGGTCGCGCTTAGCTTGAGGTTCGCAAATGCCCCGCGAACTGCCGCGACCTGGTTAAGCTGAGCCGGATGCTGACTCGAGGAAGCAGCTGCAACGTTCTCCGGCAATTGCGTGATATTCGTGCCATCGCCTCTAATCTTCGTCGGCGAGCCGTTTTGCGGGATCACCACGCCCGTGCCCGCAGCGGTCTTACATGTGAGCGCAAAAGCTCCAGTCGTGTTGTTCACGACCGTCCAATCCTTGACCCAGCTCGGGAAAACGATGTTGAGCGCCGCCGTGAGCGTGCCGCTCAGGGTAATGTGCGCGCGCGCGGCCTGCGTCGACGTGAGCGTGACGTTGGCGTTCGTCAGGCCGGTGACAGGTGTGTCTCCGTAATTGTACAGAGGCACCCACCACGTCGGCGAAGACGACGGCGCATGCCCAATATTGTTTGCCTGAATGGACTGATAGCACAGCCCGTCGTCGCCGATAATCTCTGCGTTGAGATTGAACGTGAGCGTCGGATCATAGAAGGCAACGCCATTGACCTTCTCCACATACTGCGGATGCGGATCGGCCGCCGCGACGTGATTCCCGATCAGCAGTAGCGCGGCCGAAGCGCTCGGATCGATCGTGACCGTAACTGAATTCGCCGGGAGGGCAGCCAAGCCAAGGGCATACGAAACAGACGTCGAAACCGTGTCGGACAGAAAGAGGCTCGGCGTCGCGGTGCTGCTATAGACAGCCAGAAGCGTCGCGCCGTCGTCGCCGAAGAAGCCGACTTCGCCGACAAAGAACGGATGGCCAAGTGCAGCCATGGCGACGGCATAGACCTGGATTTGCGTCGAACTGATGCGACCGCCGCCGGCGATCGGTACACGGACCTTTTCGACTTGCAGAGCCGTCTCGCTGCCGTCGGGCGTGTATTGGCCGGTGCCGAACGCAATATGCGAGAGTGCGAACTCGACGCCGGTGCTTTGAGCGTTGAAAATTGCCGTAAGGCCCGCCAGAGTAATGGTGGGTTGAAACGGTGCGGATGTGGGCATTGAAGGATCTCTGGATGATTCAGCGTCCACACAATGTGCGGTACCGTCTGAGCCCCTCCTCGTCACTTTTTCCTTATTTCGTTCGTTGAGGTGTGGTTCGATGCTGAATACGCAGCGACCGCGTATTTATACGGAAGCTGGGCTGTGGTGGTCGCAGAAGCAATTCGCATATGACATCCCCTCGGAGAAACTCCACGTAGCCTTAGTCAACGTTTAGATATCGTCTGAATACCGAGTGCCTTTCCATTCCGAGAGACCGTTGTTCGCAGGCGTGTCTATGCTGGACTTGTTTGCTGCTTGAGGACATGTTCGAGCTATGTTTGGACGGGTGGATGAGCGATGCACGACTACTGCGTCGTGCTACCGTATGCAGACCTGTACCGGAACCATCACGATATGAAAGCTTCTGAAGCGATCAAAGAAATACAAGACGCCATCCTCGATGCGGAGAAGAGCGGCGCGAAAGAACTGTCGATCGTCAATTTGAATGCGTACCTCGCAGGCATCTTAGCTACGGCTAAGGAACAGGAGAGCGCCGAGTCCACTATCACGGAGCCTCAAGCCGCCCACCAGCTTGAGGTATGGAAAGCCCGACTCTCCGCACATTCTGCGATGAGTACCGAGATGTTGAAATCGACGGTCGAAGCGGGTCAGACGGCTTTGAGGTCGGCGGTCGTCATTAACGGCGGAGCCGCAGCCACTATATTGGCGTTCGCAGGCAATGCAATCACCAAGGGGCAGTTGCAGACGGGGGTGCCGCTGCTATCACAAATAGGCAGTGCGCTTTTATGGTTCATGGTTGGCGTTGGAGTCGCCGGAACGGCGTCAGGATTTCGCTACTTGTCGCAACTCGGACACGCGCAGTTTCACTATTCTGACACGAATCGACGCTGGAAATACTTAGGAAGCTTCTCCAATTCGATGTCGATCTTCCTCGGTGCCGCATCTTTCGCTGTCTTCTTTGTCGGCGGTGTAGCGGCGTATAAAGCCGTCGTCGTGCCTCCGCCGAAGCAGGTGGCTGTCGTCGAGAAGAGCATGGGCACCCCCGCGACGCCCCAACCACCGTCGGGTGCGACATCCACCGCGAAGCAGAAATAGCGGCAATGTCTTGGCCTGTCCGGTGGAAACAAAAGACCCGTCAGGCGTATTGGACGGGCTTGCATTTCGGAGCGCTTGATATGCTCGGGCAATTCTCTACCGCGACAGGCTAATCCTCCCAACTGCGCGGCTCTTGACTTAGCCGATCCACGATTGCATCGAACGATGAGGCATCTTCATGCACGCCGCCGTATGCGTTAAAGCTGGGAAGTCGCACCCGGTTATACGCTGATACCTTACTGAAGATCGCGAAGCGCGCCGGCCGCAAGTATCGAATCTCAAGGCGGCGCTCTTCCGGCAACTCCCGGCCGTTCTCCAAATGACCTTGATCCAAGTGATAGCGTTCGACGTACTCACCATCTCCGAGATTTAGAACCTCCTCGGCCACGCCACCCATTCGAATCGTGTCGGAGCGCTTTGCCTGAAGCGAATCGGTATGTAAGACGAAGTGTGCTTCAAGCAGGTTGCCGGTAGGAACGCGAAAATCAAGCGAAAGCACCTTTGCGATATACGCGCGATGCCCGTGATATTCGGTCTCGGGAGCAAATTCGAGGCATCCGGGCTCGCTCGACCGCTGGACCCAGCCGAGATCCTGACCACCACTCTCGGGCAAGAAAACGTGAATCGCGGTTGTTCCACTCAAGGCTTCGAGGATCGCCAATATAGATGGCAAACCTACCCATCTGGCTGTCTCCGGGACACTCTCCGGGAAGACTCGATCGAGCATGCCGTGCCACGTTTCTACTAAACCGCGGTCAGTTCGTTTAAGTGTTAATGGCATGAGATCCTCATTCGGTAGCCAAAGATGGCCGATGTTTGCGACTCGACGGTTGGCCGTCAATCTTCAGCTTGGCCATCACAGCGATGCGCTTCAGATAGGCAGTCATATTGGCGGCCGAATCTGTAGGCACGCACCCGTCGTTGTAGAGAAAAATGGCATCCCGATCCTCGCTCCCCTTGTACGATATGGAAGCGGCGACCTTCGCAGTGAGCCCCTTAATCTTTACCAGCGTCGGGTAGGCATCGTAGTCGACGTGCGAACGCGTCCAGAACCCTACTGGCTTGTACTCTCGGTTCAGAATTGCATAGCGACCGTCCTCTTGCCGCTGAAGGCAATAGGGAAGGAAGGTCGAGCGGATATCGTGCAATGGCATGTGGCCCCCGGTATGTGCTTTATGAGTTCGCATGACGGCCCCATCGTACTTCCGGCGGGCGATATGGCTCGTTCATTCGGACTCCCCGTCGAGCGCGGTAATTGGTGCTTTTGCGCGGCCGACTGCAATAATGTATGGCGAAACCAGTCGCCCCGCAACGAGCGCAACCGCTCGCCAAAATTCTATGCGGATCGGCTGCTAACCCTTGTCTTGCTCAACCCCACCGCAGCCACGAAGACAGTAGCCGGATTGGCATCGTCGGCTTGAGGTAGTGCCATGTGAGGCTCCCTTGAGTGAATTGGGGCATCATAGAGAATATTCCGCCGATCACCCCGCTG
The DNA here is from genome assembly GCF_030464795.1 of Paraburkholderia sp. SECH2. Taxonomy (NCBI): domain Bacteria; kingdom Pseudomonadati; phylum Pseudomonadota; class Betaproteobacteria; order Burkholderiales; family Burkholderiaceae; genus Paraburkholderia; species Paraburkholderia sp. SECH2. Next base: position 222,566 of record NZ_JALPRH010000010.1, on the reverse strand, counting down.
CGAAGGGGTGCGGAACATCGATGAAATGGCTAATATGTCGCGGTGTCACTAGCTAGCCATCCATCCTGACCCAGTGCACTCATGGCTGAACGGCCGAATGGAGATAGCGAGCCACACGCTTCTGTCGAATGGCATTGAGACATAACACGAGTATCAGAATTCGGCGGATTGAGACGCGACCATGACGAAATCTAGAAAAAAGAAGCTGCAAACGTCGGGTGTCTTTACAGCGCCGGATGGCCAAGAAGTATTTGGAAACTTGCATCTTAAGGGCAGGAACACCTTACTGCATCTTCACCTAAAGCGCGAGTTGTCCCCGCTTGCCGGGCCCGCGGTGATCAATGGTGAATTGGTGGACCTACGGAAGGTGAGTTGCTTGCAGTGTATCGTCGGATCCATTAGCAGTGGAAATCGAGGTGAGGCGGGGCAATATCACTTCGCCGAGATTTTCCCTCACTTTGTTACGATAGGCGATCGGCACATTGCGCCGGACGAGCCGTCCATCAAGGCAGTCCAATTCACGACCCAAGACGTCCCTTTGATTTTCTATGACTTTGACGCCTTCGGCCATCTCTTCGGTTCAAAATCAATAGTTGAATCTCTTCTGAAGGAGAGTAAGCCAAACCGCGAGATCACGTTTGGCGAGTCTCCCCAGATTTTCTACTTTTCTGGAAAACATGAAGTCATTGCAGTGGAGACGCCAATGGGCCTGGTCCGCGTGTCTCATCGACCAACCTTCAGTATTGGCGGCTCGACCGGTGAACTCGTAACAAGCCGCATGGTAGTGACCTTGGAATACGCAGAGCCGGTAGCCTTTGAGGCGTGCATCGAGGGAATGATGTCACTCAACAGATTTCTCGGCCTTGTCGCGGGCCGCAAGCAGTCTATTGAATCAGTCTCCCTCGATCTAGCGGACAGTGCCGTCACCAAGCCCATGCCGCTTGAGCTGCATTGGGTCTTTGCACCGAAGCGACCCAATGGCGACGATCGCCGACCAGAGCCCGGAGACATCCCGTTAGATGCGGTTCGCCGACCAGAAGAATTTAAGGACGTTCTCAGGAACTGGTTAAATAGGGAGTCTGAATGGAGGGCAGCACGTATTCGATACGCGGCATGTGTGGGTAAGGGTGGTTCGTACGACATTGACCGCCTTGTCGCCGCCGCAAATTTGTTCGATATTCTGCCCCAGGATGCCGTGCCCCCGGCCTCTGATCTTTCGCAAGAGCTTACCAACGCACAGAAGGAAAGTCGTGAAATCTTCAGGCGACTGAATCCTGGCGTCGAACGAAACAGCGTGCTTGGAGCGTTGGGGCGAATGAATAAACCATCCCTAACAAGGAAAGTTCTTCATCGGGTCGGTCTAGTTACCGACAAACTTGCTGAGCGATTCCCAGATCTTGCGCTGGTGGCTAGCACCGCGGTCAAGGTCCGCAATTTCTTTGTGCATGGGAGTTCAGATGGCCTCGACTACCAAAAGTTGGAGCCGTTGATGCCATTTCTCACAGACGCGCTGGAATTTATTTTCGCTACCTCGGACTTGATAGATGCTGGGTGGGACGCAATAGTTTGGGGCAACCAACACTACGGTTTTGGACACAGCTTTACTCGGTTCCGTTGGGGCTATCTAGAACGCGTAGCTCTTCTGAAAGAGGCGCTGTCTTGATATCGCGAAGATCTTGCATTATCTGTTTGTAAGCGAGACTAACCTCCGGGCGTTCAGCTACGGGTGCCCGCCACGAATCGGGCAGCGGTTTCTGAAAGGTCTGTTGGATCTAGCGAGTGTAGTGGAAGGGGCGATAATTGACCGATATGGCGTTGCGCGACGCGCCTTAGCTTTCCGCACGCTCTGCATGTGTGTCGGCTCATAGACGTCGAATTTCCCTGTCTATCAACATGCTACATTCACACACCAGCCAGCGCAGATCATCCTCGACAACATCTCGAATGTAATCTCGAATTACCTCGGTGCCGCTTCATTGCAGTCTTCTTTGTCTGCGGCATAGCTGCATGTCACGTCGTGATCGAACCTTCTTCCGGGACGATCGTCTCTGTTGGGAAGGGCGTGACGGCTACTGCGGAGGCTGTAGCTCCCGCGCCTTCCAGCGCTTTACTGAAGCCATGATGATTAACACGACGCACAGCGCTATCAGGAAACTGATCACCAGAAGTACACCAATGATGACATCCTCCTCGCCTTCCGAACCGATCACCCCGAAGAGCCGAAACAGCGGCGTGAGCGCCTTCCATGCCGTGTCCCCCTGAATCCAGGCGACAAGGGCATCGATACGCGTCAGGCCAATAAAGACCGGCAGCGTCAGTACCGCAGCGGCTAGTTTTTGTAGTGCTCGCTTCATCGAACGTCCACCGTGCCGTAGTACTGGATGTTCGTGCCGGGGATCGTCTGCGCCGGCTGTGCTACGAGAAAGTCGCGCAGGCGATCGAACTGCGACTGCAACATCAACGTGATACAGCCATCGCTGATACCGAACCGTCCATTCGGGTGAAGGCGGAAGTTACCACGCTTCACGCCGTTGACAAACGTCGCGTCATCGATCACACCATCATTCCGGTACAAAGCAAACCACGTCGTACGGTTGCTGTTTGATAGCTGGTCCATGAACCAGTCGCGAAGCCACCCCATGTGACCGCCGCTTTGGCGCCCCACTATGTAATAGCGGCCTGCCGGGATGGGTCCGTTACCGGCAATGGCAGTATCTGCAGGGTTATTGACGTACGCCGGCCTGCCTGAGAACGCCGGCATGGCGCCGAGGCCTAAGCAGACTAGCGACGACAGTTTCTGATTGTTGAGCGAATACGAGCACGACGCGGGCATATCAATATTCTGCGGGTTTTGCCAAGCCGTAAGGTATGACGAAATCAGCTTACTGCGCACATGGCCGTCGCACGGGCAAGTTTCTATGCGAAATGGCTATTCGTCGTGTGGGCGGGCGCCTGCTCTCTCGCGCACAATATGCAACAAACCCTGCGCGACCACAATATCCGCATTACTCTTGACTTTCATCGTCCCGTTCTTGAACATCATCAGCGACAGTGAGGCAGAAGCTGGCGGCTGACACGTTGCCATCCGCGCCTTAGGATCGTGAAACGGACGGCCCAGCGCCGCCGCAAACACCGTAGCCGCATGCAAGGACATTAAGGGCGTGCTCGACTGGTTTCGCCAGCGCATATCTTAATAGCAAGCATCGTCGCATCCACTCTCCATGCGTGCGGTTGTCGATCAGCGCGCGCACCATCAGCTCCGCTGAAAAGAATTGGGGCATTCCATCATGCTAGGATTCCTCGAAATTACAGGAGACCATCATGGCTTTCGACCCAGCAAAGCTTTGCGCGAGGTGCAAGCGCATACACGAGAACCCGAGTTACGGTGGGCATGAAGCTCTTTACGAATTGGGAACGAAGAGAGCACCCATAGGGAATCGAATTGAATCGTTTCTTTGCCGAGATTGTGGGGCAGATTGGCGCCGCTTAGAGCAGACCGTCCGAGGCGGCAAGGTCGAATGGACACTTCTCTGACGTAGACAATTGGCGGGCAAATGGCCTTCGAACTATCGCCAAGCATGACAGAATCGGGGGTAGGAGATGATTAGTTCCATCTATGGATGGTGGGTTGCGCTGTTTGTCGTGCCTCAAGGCGACGTCTTGCAGCATGCCGTAGATACCGCGGGCTATTGGGCTCAGGCCATGGGCACCGTCGCGGCCGTGTTTGCTTCGATTGCGCTATATGGGCTGCAACGTCGCCGGGACGCGAAGCGGCACAGCGCGCGATTGAGCGCTGTTCGCAAAGCGTTAGTTGAGGTCGCAAAAAAGGGCTCGGAACTCGTTCATGAAGTGAAAGACCCAGCAAATGTTTTCCAGTTAGTTGGTTCTTGGCGGCAATACAGGGCCTTTAGATCTCGTCAGTTCATGGAATTTCACGACATCGTTGTGGCTCTTCCGGTCGCCGATATCGCCGAGAGCGGGTTGCTAGACATTGCAATGAAGCTTCGTATCAACCTTCAGGACATGTCCTTCATCATCGGGGAGTCAGACTTCACATTCCAGACAAGCTGGACCAGTAGCTTGCACATGATTACTTATTGCGAAGGCAATTTTCGAGAGATATCGGCTGCGGTTGGCATTAAAAGAAAGTGATGGGATGCTTGGAGGCTTGCGGAGATAAATGACGCGCGGGATGCGGGGGCCTCAAAGATGCTCAGTTTCGTTTGCGAACGTAGTCTGCTTCTCTGTTTGCCAGGTTCCTTCATTTATTCGAGCCCGTGATATGGTGCTTCCATCACCACGAGGAGATCGATCGTGCGAAACGAGATACCCCCGGAGAGCAGGTTGTGGAACATCGCCCAGAGCATGGGCATCTTTCAAAGGGACGCTGTTGCCAGACGTCCGAACCAGGCACCCGGCGAAGCTAAGAATTTTTTCGTCGAAGAGCCTTTTGCACCAGGCGGCCCTAATGTCTCCGTTCGATTCCCGGGAGGCCTCCTCAATCGGGTAACTCGGCTCGATGCGCACGAATTCCAGGCATGCATGCGCAATATTGCGAATACTGTCCTCGCAGCTCGCCCTGCATACGACCAGGCGGTTGCGGACGGCGCAGCGTCGGCACAGCAGGCGTTCATCGTAGCACTAGGTTCTGAGATATTCGACGGGGTCCGAGAACTGCCATAGCCGCGTGCTGCGGTTTGTCGCTGTCGAGTAGCACGCGCGTCACAGGAGCCGGTGAAAAGAATCAAACGCTCTTTCATTGGGTGCCTCTAAAGTTTTGTTCTCGTGCGCCGCCAACGAGACCATGGCAAATAACAACCCACCCAAACTCAAACGCGACGACCCAATGTGGGATGCCGCACTGGCAATCGAGAATTCGGTGCGAGCGATCCGGAAGGCGGGCGGCAAGGAGAACCTCGAGGAATGCACCCTAGGTACGCCAGAACACGAGCAAGTCCTGAACGAGTTCCTCGAAGACGTGCTTGGCGCGATTGGCGGTGAAGAAGCTGAGGCCGGCAACTTCGGTGCCGGCGCGGCTGGCTACCTCCCGCTTCCGCTTGCTGGTTATGGGGCGGCGATGCCATTCGCTTGTGCCATACGCGCTCTGCAACCATCGCACCCTTGGATAAAGTGAACTTCTGATGCTCCGCTATCCCATGCAGTGCAGCGGGGCGCGCTTTCGTGGGGATAGTTAGTTGTATGCACTGGACGGATAGTTCAGTTCGACGCGCTCAGCGATTTCGCGCTCCTGCTCAGCGGTCAGGCCATGAAGCGGCGCGTCTCCGCCGCGCTCGCGCACCCGCACGTTGTCGTGTTGATAGCAGACACGCTGGTGGCTTTCAAACTCAGCCCGCGTCATGCCTTCCGCTTTTGTGCTGTCGCACAGAAGCCGGTCAATGTCGGCAAGCATGCGGTCGGTAGCCCTTGCCCCAATCTGTTCGTCTGTCAGCACCACTCCTGCATCGAGAGTGTTAGTGGGGGCAGCCATGCTAGGATCGCTCGAAAATTATGAGGTGCAACATGCAAAGATGGCTTTGGGGATACGTGGGCGTCGTCTTGTTCGTCGGTGCAATCACCGTTGTGCAAAACGTCTGGTGCCTCAGCAAATCGGACTGGGCTTCGTGGGTGCAGGCCCTTGGATCCATAGCTGCGATTTTGGCGGCCTATTGGCTGGCCAGCCGCCAACAACGTCTGGCTGACCGCGCTGCTGAAAGGGAAAGAAACAGGTCGAGATACAGAGCGGCAAATTACGCAATCGCAATTCTTGAAGAGGCCACACTGGCAATCGGTGACTTTGCGGTTCAGTTGGATTTGCAAAGAAATATAGGTCATCTGAATTTCGAGTTGACTAGGCTTGATAGCAGCCTCGCCGTTCTTATGACAGCCTTGCATCAACCGCTCCCGAGCGAAGTGCTCAACGAAGTGCTTGTCGGCCTCCGAGCGGTCCAAACCCAGTCTCGCGTGGCGCACACAATCGGCAATACCACACGTGCGAATCTTGAAGACCTCACTAAGACACATTCCGAATGGGCAACGAGTGCGCTCGAGCGGGTCAAGGGAAGCCGAGAGAAATGGCGATTTCAACTCAACGAGGCATCGCTCGAGGAATAGGACGCTGCTGTCTACGGCGAGTAGCTAAACATGTTCGAGCCAATCCGTCTTTCTGGGTGGCATCAGAACCAAAACGCCGTTTGGTCATGGAATTCTTTGTAGCGAGTACACCAGCGCTTCCCGGCCATGAAGTTTGCCACATACTTATCAAAATCAACGCCAATGCAGCTTTGCTGCGACCTTGATCGTGCCCAGTTGATGCCCGGTCCACTCGATTTTGCTCTAGCATCGTGCAGATAAACAAGAGGTTACGATGTCCCAAAAATTGTGCAAGGCGATAGTCATCGCCGGGTTGATAGTCATCGCCGCGGGAGGCGGCTATGCAATTGGCGTTCACCCGGCAAGTGCCATGAAGGACTGGGTGGACTACGCGACTGCACTTGGTACTGTAGGGGCTGTGATCGCCGCCGTCGGAATATCGGTGCGTCAGGAATCGCTGCGTCGAGAAAGCGCGCAGATCAAGGCAAATCTCGTTGCCGCCAGCCTGTCCCCGCGCTTGACCCGCTTTGTCGCATGGCTCCGAGAAGGGACTGCGGGGCTCGACTTTTCCTATGGCCCAGACGAAACATATTCGACGTCCGGCGAACTCTTCGCGGTACTCCGGGAATGCGGATCGGTGAAGGTGAGTCTCGATGAACTTTCGTCGCTCGCTCCTCTTCCGAACAGAGCCGCATACCGGCTTGCGCGCGCGATATCGGAGTACGACCTTATGTTCGACGAGATCGCGGTGAGCGTTCGCAGGGGGATTCCCAAACCCGCAGACGTGCCGATGGCCGAAGATGTGGCTCATGAGTGGTCTGGCCGAATCGATGACGTCCTTGCGCTTTTTGAAATTGCAGCCCGAGAGTGTGATGACGCCGCGGCCATACCGGCTGAGTCTCCCTCTGGACAGGAACGGTACGGGGAACCCTAATGAAAAATTAGGAGATTCGATACTGGGCGTCCTGATATGGTGAGCCGCCGCGCGTCCGATGTTGACCATGCTGTCTTTCACAACTCACCCCGCTGCGGCGTCTTGCGACTAGCGACATTGGCCCGTACCATCGCTGCAGAAATCAATATCGGGAGTTCACGCATGGGAAATTCTCTGGTTGCTATTGCGCACTTTTTCGGCGCCACGGCGGTGAGTCCGGATGGATACGCTTACTGGGCGCAAGCGATCGCCACTGTCGCGGCGATTGTGGTCACAATTGGGTTGGCGTTCTTTCAAGGCTGGCTGGTTCTGCGCCGGGAAGCCCAAGACCGTCGAAATGTGAAGGTCGGCCTCGTCAGGCTTGCAGAGCATGCGGCGGACTCCATCGACAAGATATTGGATGGCCCACTTGAGGCGGCAATTCGCGCTCGAAACGACAATGCCGTCCGGGAGATTACGGGCGTTTTCGTCAATTATTTTGATGTACTTCAGAGCGTAAGCTTGGGAGAACTCGCCAAAGCAGATGTCGTTTGGCCCACAGTGAACCTGAGGAAGTGCATACATGACACCGAACACATTCTCAGCAATTGCAACGCCAATTTGGGCTCCATGCCCCCAGAGACGATCCCGCTTTTGAAGGCGGTCAAAACCAAAATACTGGAAATGCGTGCGCTTCTCGCTGTCTGAAAGTGCGTGCGGCGCGTCACGATAATAAATAATTGAGCGAGCCGTCATGCTAGGATTCCTGGAGAATCGGGGACAAAAATTGCGAAGAATGTGGAAGTGGACCGAAATTGCGTTCGGCCTCGTCGCGGCATTGCTTGTCGGTTTCGCTGCATCTGCGCTGGCAAGAGCCGCATGGGGCTGGAACTCTGGAGACGTTGCGTCGTGGGTTCAAGCTATAGGATCTATCGCCGCTATCTTTGGTGCGGCTTGGATTGCTGGCGAACAACATCGCCGTGACGTTTCCCGTCGCAAGGTCGATGAAGAAAAGGCGAACTACCTGCTCGCGGCGGAACTCGCATGGCTTAGTGGCGATATCCTCGGGATTCTGAACATGTTCGTGAATGCAAAGCCTGGGATAGTCGATCTTGTTGCGATTCCCGACGACGAAGTTTCGGATTTGCTTACGCGCCTGACGTGGTGCAGGCAGCGAGTCGTGCACAAAGGGCAATTGGCGATGATTGGTAGTCTCCGTCATTCGCTCGTGGAGACGGTGCGCATTGTTCAAACGAGAGGGCAGCAGCACCCGGCGTCTTTGACGGACGAAGATATCGACATTCTCGACAAACTCAGGGAGGCGGCAAGGGAGGCGTACAACTGCGCGATGGGCGTCAGCCACATGCCACGATATGCGGGCTAGCATGGTGTTCGCTCCGCTCGATCATGGCGTCGAAACGCTATGGCCACACCCATGGCTTGACGTGCCGTCCATAGCCGCGCTTGTCGTTCAGGCTGTCCCACAGACCTAGGTAAGCCTCGCGCGGATCCGCGACCGGCCATCCCTCGTATAGCGCAACGTCAGCGTTGTCACCTTCACCTAACTGCTGCAAGTGAGGTGGACATTGCCATTTCGGCACGCGACTGTTAGCCGCATTCCAGCGAAGGATACCTTCGGCGATCTCGTCTTCAGCGCTGATATCAAGCAGCCGCTCGACGCGCACGCTCACGATTTCCAGCGCGATACGCGACGCCCAACGCGGCATGAATCGCGACGAGCGCCACTTGATCCTCTCAACTGGGTCGTCGTCGTGCATCAAGGTGGCGCCCGGGTAAACGGCGCGATAGAACGCACGGCGCAGCAGGGCGTCGGCGGCGAGGTCGTGCGTCCGGTTGTTGTTCACATAGCACCACGCGTCACGGACCCACAGTCGGCCGCCGGCGCGTCGTATGGACAAACCGCCGTTGGGATACCAGTTGCACTTCCAATAGTTAGGAATGTGTTTTCAGCGGAACTACCGCCTGTAGTCCGCGAGGATTGTGGATTAATGACGCGTTGCGTCTGCGCCTCGGGTTGTCGTCGGCTTGGTCGTTCGGATGGTCGTTGTTTGGGACGGAATCCTGGGTGCTTATGTGAACATGTTCAAGCGAGCATTTTTCCGGTTTGAACATGTACGCACTATGACGCGCTCCTTATTGGGCGTCGCTTTGAGCCAATTTCCGAACGGGCCATGAACATGTTCAGTGCGTGCGGCACTCACTTGCAGATTCAAGTTGGCGCGCGGAATGCCGTTAGACAGATCTGATCTGTGCATCGGGAGGCGTACGCCCGATGAAACGCGATCGACTGGCCCGAGAAAGCTCCCCGTCTGTACGGCATAGGCCGAAACTCAACGGGGGCAGTTAATCTACGCGGTAACAGGAGGCTATGTGCATGGCGGAAGTACAGCAACAAGAAGTATCTGAGAAGAGGGAACCCGAAGCCGCTCGGCTTGAAGTGCTGTTTGGCCGAGCCTCTCTTGGCATTTTCACGTCAGCAGTTCTTGTCATCGTTACGGCCATGACGATTGGTGGACACGACCTCGATCCGGCGCTGAAGTTTTCGGTGGAATGGTATTTCTTCGCTGCGGCCGCCTCTGGTGGCAGCATTTTTTTCGAATCCCTCGTGGACTCGATATTCGTGCCAGACGTGGAGAATTCCGAGCGGATCAAGCTGTATAACAGGGGGGCGTTGACCGCTGCCTTATTATGGGGCTTCGGGGGTGCGGCCTGTTGGTTCTTCGGTGCAGCCGCGCTCGCAGATCACTACAAGATCGAGTGGCAAATACAACTGGGCATGTTCTTGGTCCTCGCTGTTCCAGCCGCCTTGGTACTTCTTGTCGCAGCGGGGGACTCGCTCTACGTTTTGTTTAAGCGTATTTGGAAGAGGGTTATGCGTAGCAGCGCTGATACGACGAAAGTTAGCCAGTGAATTCCGATCGAATACGACGCTAACTTCTTTCCGCTGCGGAGGTGCCTGACGCGCTTCAAGGCGTCCCGCCACGTTGATCGTCGGGAACACGCATACGCGCGATATGAAGCAACGCCTGCGCGATCACGACGTTCGCATCATGTGCCACGTCGACTGCGCTGTTCTTCGGGACCATGAGCGGCATCGAGGCGGCGATTGGCTCCGACGCCTTCAGGAGCATGACGGGGTCTGGATGGGTGCCTCACTCAGTATATTCAATCTTGTGGCGCGAAGCTCGATTAAAAAAGCGCCTTAATGCTGGCTAGTTTTGGCGAACGTTAATAGCCACGCCGTCGAATGCGCATGATTCCCGACATCTGGAATCACGACCGTGGCATTCGTTATACTGCCGTGGTTGCGCGGAGCCATTCTGCCCATGCGTTGCGGCCTTCGTGAAAAAGAAGACTTCAATTCTCTCTACAACGTTCTTCGGGGTAAGACATGCATGTAATGTTGTCTTGGGACATCAACGCAGTCGGCGACAGGTGGAACCAGATAAATGACCAGCTTTTGGCGTGTATCAAGCCGTATTCATGGGTACGACCGATTCATAACACATACATCGTTCAAGTGGCATGGGCAGAGCAGCGCACGACAATCACGAGCGCTTTGACCAACGTCGCGAAAAATTCACGCGAGAACGTCAATTTTTTGATAAGCCCGATCATGACGGGCGGCGGATATGATGGTTGGCTACCTCAGGACACCTGGCAGCTTATAAACCAGAGGACGGCCTGAAATGACCACCGCCAATCCTATGGCAACCGCCGCCGGCCCGACGCACGCCGATGCAACTTCGTCAACCCAACCTCCATCGTCGAATCCGGTCGGCGGCCCTTTTAATATTGTTGTTTCCGTTCCGGCGACCATTGAAATCAAAATGGTCGATGCGAGTGCACTTGCGGAGTATGAGATCTGGTTTTTCATCGCGTCGATACTTGCGAGCGCAGCCATAGGATTTCTCGTTGCCTTCGTGCAGGCCATAGACGGAAAATCTGCTGCTTCGGCGGCAGAGGGGTGGATGGACCTGGTTTTATTCATTTTATTTTTCTTGAGTGTCGTTACCGCTATCTATAAGCGCCGAATCCTGAAGAAGAAGGGGCGCGACATAAAATTAACTACTTCGGGTGCAAGTCTCCAAGGGTGATCACGATCCCCCATTCCATACCGATGGGTACCTCATATTCGCGAGCGGCGTTGCCGGTCCACGGCTTGCAGTACCGGGAGCTCGCCCGTGTATTTTCTCGCCGTTCGCGCGAGTTTGCGCACGTTCAGCATGTGCTCCGGCTCATAAACGTCGTACCGCACACCGACTATGAGCACGCTGTATTCGCACACCAGCCAGCGTAGATCATTCTCGACAGTGCTCTGCCAGCGCGAGGACCACCAAGAGTGTTTCCGCGTGACGCGTAGCAGGCGACGGTGTAGCCAGTCGTGCCGGCGGACTGGATCGGCCTCTGTTATGTGCCGCCTCCGGATATAGCGCTTAAGCAAAGCGGTCGCATAGCGGCGCGAGGATTCCCAGTTCGCTATCCCCGGCAGTGAAGGGTCCGATTGTCAATGCAGCTAACTCCCGGGCGAAAACACTGCTTTGAAGTCGTCACGATCGAGCGCGGTCAGCGAAGCCAGCGCGATCGGGATGATTTTCTCAGTGTGATAGCCGTTGTTGGCGATCGGCGCTGTAATCGGGTCGCCGATTGATTCAATAACGAGCGGGGCGAAGGTGTACGTCTTATACTGGAAGGCAATCATCGTCGGCGCAAACGACGGGAACAGCGCTTTCAGGTAGCCACCCGCTGTGCCGTCCGCGCTTGTGACGCGCTTCACAATCGAGTCAGTGCTCAGTTTTTTCGGCGCGGCCCAGTACGTGAGCTGGTCGACTGGCGCCTCCACCTCGTTATACGGATCAGCAAGCGCGCGGAAGTGAAGATTGAACGTGAACCGGATTGGCGCCATACCGGTGAAAATCTGCGTACTGTTTAACTTCGTAATGCCAGTTCGACCTTTAAGGTCGTTGAGGGTATTCTGCAGCGCACTCGGGCTTTGGCTGTTCTGGGCGCTCGTCGGCTTCTGACCAGCTATGTATGACGTAAAGTCTGAAAGAACTGTCGACAGCGCACCGGATTGCAGCATCGCGGCAAGCGCCGGCGCTTTGGTGTCTGGGCTTGCCGCCTCGAACGGCGACTGCCAGTTCAGCGTCATGTCCCGATGGCCGTCACTGATCGGCGCATGCACCTCCGTCGTCTCGTCGGGCGACCGAATGCCTTTCTCGTCGACAGCATAGAACTTCGCAATGAGGAAGTCGCTGAGACCGCCCCATTGAGAGGTGAGGATTGTGCCGTTGCCTGGATTCATACAGTTTCTCGATCGAAGGGGATCACTAATATTGAAGCCCCACACGGCGCTCGGTTTCGTGGAATTTCGGTTACGGGCGTTTCATATAGACCTGACCTAGGCTGACGATGCTGATCCCGCCGCGGTCTTCACCGCCGCCCTCAGTGTGCATTCGCCCCTTACCCCAACCCCGTTATGTTGCTGAACGCATGAGAAACCGGTCGTTACGGCCATGCTGACGGCCCATAACTTTCGGTCCATTGTTAAGGCATCGGGCGCCCTTTAATCTGCAACAGAGCCAGACGTGCGGATATCCAAGTGCTGATCTGGTGAGCGCGATATCGGAACGAGCGAGTGACGATGACAAGGCTCGAACTTCTGCGCGCGAAGATTGTCGCGGACTAATCGGAGGTTTTATGCGCAGCCTATATGCAGCGGGAACGACTATTAAGAGCTGGGACGGTGTTCAGGTGTGGCAATACGAAAGAGGACAATGGAAAGACATCACCGGGGCTTGGGAGTGGTCTAGCGGGCCGCATTATCACCGTGAGGTTCGGGCCCTGGAGGGCGGGTCATATTGGGTGCCAGTTTCGTCACAGAGGGTTCAGGAGTGGAACGGCTCGACACCGCTTGAAGATACAAACGGACACGACTTGGGCGGATACCGCCCGAGCAGAACGTATATCTGGATTCCGGAGGCCAGTTTGCAGAGCGTACCCTCCAACGCTACGGAAAATGTGCAGTGCCACTCCCCACGCGAATTTCCGCCCGGCTGAGTTGCGAGGCCGGAGGTGTCGACTGATTCGACACCTTCGCCAGCGAAGTCGTTAGAGCCACTCGTTGGTCCGTGCGTGAACCCGGACCATTTCCCATAACTGGGGGAGCTGCGACCTTTGCCACGTTTTCGTAGGAAAGGTTGCACCTAAGAATTCCCAGGGTGTCGACGCCTCAAAATGCTCGCCGGCGCTGAACATGTTCGATTGCTCACGGCCATTAGTTTGTTTGCTCGGTTGAAATTTTCCGTGTGCGCGAGGTGATACCGACAACCAAGTTGAAGTTGACCCCGGCGGCAGGACGGCATTGCACGGCTTAGCCCGTCAGAGTGGCCGCAGGCGTTGCCGGCAGTCCTTGAGGAATTGATTCATTTGCCGCTCCAGGGCAATAGCTTCGGCAGAGCGCGTACCGTGCTTCCGTGCGTTCTGTGAGGTCGCCGCTTTACCTGCGCTCGTTGTCGGCCCAGTGGACTGCTCCCACGGTTTCCATTTCCTGATTGCCTCTGCCTGCCTTTGCCGCCGCTCCAAACTCCAGCCGTTCGCCATTGTTGTGCTCCAGTTGCTGAGAGGATTGAGTACCCGGTTCGCCGGGTGCGTGAACTGGCTCCGCCTGCGCGCTGCCATTGTTGATTTGTTGCGGGCCGTTCGCTACATTGGTCTGCTTCACGAAAGCGATTTGCCTTGGATTCTTCAATTCACCGATGGCGCGTGCGGTCGAGACGCACTGACTTTGGGCCTTTAAGGCATGCCGAAAATAGAAGTCCATCAGTTCCTTGCTGTCGCACTTCGATGCCCTGATTGCCAGGTTGCTGAATACAAGATCCAGCGTGGTCATCTGCGAGGTGAGCGTTTCCTCGAGACTCGTGAGATCGCCGTCTCTTACGTCGTCGCACCGATTCTGTAGCTCATCCATGTTCTTGAACAGATCGACGTTCCCAGCACCAAACAACTCCTCGGCATACTTTTGTCCCGCCATTGCATTGCGTAACGTGCTAGACGTTTGCACCGTCGCTCGCACCTTCTTTGGGTCGATCTCAGGCGGTTCAGCGGGCGCCGGCTTATCCGCTGACTGTGATGCGACCGGTTGCTGCTTAGTCGGCTCGGGCTTGCTCTTGACCATGTTGGCTGTCCTTTCGTCGGTTACTGACGTTTGCTTTCGATTGGACATGTTCAAACGTGCTACTGAACATGTCCATTGCGCATTGGACATGTTCAACAGGCCACTGAACATGTCCCTCCGGGGCCGGGCCGCAGCGTCAGCTAGCGCGGTACCCAAGCTGATTTGTCTTGGGGAGGCGCTCCTGCCACATGCTAAGCGTCGTGAGGTCGTCTTCCTGCAGGATTGACACGTCATAGAACGGCCGATTGCTGAAGAACCGCCCGATGCGCTCGATCTGTGCCTTCAGGACCTCCGTCTCTGCAGTCCACGATTTGACCTCTTCCTGAGTGGGCTTGACGCCGATTCGGCCGATGTCAGCTTCCGAAAATCCGGCATCCCGCAGTTTCTTTTGTGATGCGGCTTGCTCTTCCGGTGCAGCTTTCAAGCGGCCGCGCACCGATAAAAGTTGGGCCTCTGCGCGACGCAGCGAGTCATCCGCGGCCAGTTCGTGGGCTCGAGTCTTCTGGCGTTCGGCGGCATGGTTTGCATTCCACGCAGCGAACTCGGACCGCACAACGACGAGTTCAGACGCAAGGCTTTGCTGAATGTCATTCAACGACGTTACGACAGCGGCAGGAGACGAGTCCGTGGCTTGTTCCTGTGCGATCTGGAGGAAGTGCATCGGTGCAGCCGCAGAGCACAACCTCAAAAATTCCGCCATCACACCTGACACGGCTACTTGGACATCAGGGTTCAGCCAGCAAATCTCAGTCATTCGTGTGCAGTCAGGATCGGCGTCTGACCGGGCCGCCTCGACCGGCCGAAACGTTCGCTCGAAGGCGGTCAGTGTCGCGGGTGACGCATTGTTTTTGTTCAACACATTTCCTCTCTTGCCCCATCGGGCTGCGGTTACGGCATTGAAATTCATTCGTAGGTTTCGACGGCTAGTAATCCGCACTCTTTAGTCATCGAGGCAACGCCGCGTGCGCGCTTTGCGCGGCTCGCAAGCCATGTGGCGAGCTCATTCTCAAAAAAAATCGTTGCGCGAGGGCTGAGCTTCAGTGGTTTCGGGAAATCGCTCTGCGTTCTGGTATATCGCCAAAGCGTTCTAATACTGATCCCGATAAACTCGGCGGCCTGTTTTGGGCGTAGTCCACGGCCGGGCAAATTTTCTGACATGATCACTCCTGGTGCTTCGTGTTAGAGAGCGTCACTGCGTGACACGTCATGCCATCAGTTTGCGCAACATGAACCGCCCGACGATTTGGAATTTTCCGTTTGACCACGCGGCACCCGAGTTTCCGTTACGAGAGGGTGGGGCAGGGCGTCCAATAGAACGCCTTGTCGCCACGGGTCGCTTGATCTAGGTACCGCACGCAGTGATCACAGAATGCTTAACGAGTGGGTGTCACGTCTCGTTACCCCTTTGCGGCACGCAATAGTTAGTCAACGTGCTACATATTAGGATTCCTAATCGATATGACCGCGCAAAGATTTGCGAGTGGAGCGAGAAGCAGGGCGCACCTGCTCCCGAAGCAGAGCTTGCGCGTCAGAAATGGCAGATTCGGCGCGTTCAATCGAAGGATCTGCGATTCCGATTAATCGGTCGAATTCAGGCGTCGGCATCGTTGGGTCGATCTCCCTCTCGATGTAGGAGATGGCGTTCAGTGCGTTGTTCAAATGAATGCTGACAGGCGATGGTTTTACGGCTGCCAGTGCACTGCGCGCCGCTGGCGCCAGCGCTCGAGCGATCGCGACAAATCCGGGAAGGTCGTCGTCGACGAGAGTGCGATCAATGGCCCAACGAAGCGCCATCAGCGCCTCGACAGCGGTTTCGAGTTGGTTCAACGAGAACTTTGACTTACGCATGACGGCGCTCCTTACGTGATTGATTGGCGATCGACAAAGCAATCTGACGAGCGAAACTTTCGTTGAACGTTTTGCGGCGCTCGGCGTCGCCGACGAACGAATTGTTGCCGAGGGTGAGCTGATAAAAGCGCAGGTCGCGCCAGTCCGCCATGCTGAGATCCGGCGAGTCGAGTAACCACAGTTCCGCGGCGTTGCGGCCAGCAAGTCCGAAAAGCGGATAGCGTTGGGTGAGGATATTCGGGAGAAGTGCTTGCTCAGGGCGAGCGACGATACGGCGCATGATGCGACCTCCATGGACGGTTTCAAAACCCGCCATCCATCGGCCAAGAGGGAGGTGGCGGGCGCAAGGCTTTGGGGTTGGCCGACCGGCGTCCATGGGAACCGGCACACCCGAAGGTGTCCCCTCAGCCAAGGCCCGCCATTGGAAAGGGCGCGCGAAGGCGTACGGACGAAAAAATACCGCCGGTTGGCGGTCATCCGCCATGGAGCTGTCGAGCGGCCAAGCCCGAATCGCTGTTGTTTGAGCGATGTGAAAAGTATAGGCGCCGGGGTTTACGGCTTGCAAGGCCTTTTTCAGGGGCGCCATCAAAAGTCTCCCTGCGGGACTTCGCGGCTGGCGAGAGTGAGCGCGCGCAAACCCCACATTCCGCAAGCGTCCCTCATCGTCGAAATGCGTGCCGTTCGACGGACGCCGCCCCGTCGCGCGCGATATTGCCTCCAGCGCGAAATCGATTTGGTGCTGCGAAACGCGACGCCCGGCGCGGTGGTCGTCGATCAGGCACCACGCCCATTGCAGTGACGGGCCTCGCCCTAGGTTCGACATCGTGCTCACGCCGCACCTTCGAGCGCGACGTCGGGGTGCGCCGCTTGCCATGCCACGATAGCTGCCTCACGCTTGGCGACAGCACGTTCGCGTGCGTCGATCGCAGCCTCACGTTCATCCTGCGCGTGCTTCTTCGCCTCGAGCATGAGGCGATCGTCCACCTTGCGCTGTTGCTCGGCCTTCCGTTGCTCGGCCTCGGTGATTTCCGGCGCCTTGTCACGGATCGGCGCGGGCTCCTGCTTTTTCCGAAGGACCGCGAGCACCCCAGCTATCTGCGAGTGATTCCTCGCGGCTGTTTCCTCATCGAATGCGTCAGAGTCGTCGGGGCCGACGAGTGCCGGGTAGATCACGCGGCCGTCGTCAAGCGCGATGCGCCCTTCGTCAACGGCCCGTTGAACAACCTGCTCGCGCTGCACGGCATCGAAGCCAACGGATATGGTCCAGTGAGGGACAGCCAGACTCAGGCGCGCGACGTTGCTAATGCGCAGATACGTCTCTTTGAATGCACCCGCGGCGCTGTAGTCGCCATCGTCTAGCAGGTGACGAACATGGTCTAGCGCCTGCTGAATCTCTGCGCACGTCACCACCGTGTTTTGTTCGTCGTATGCCAGCTTCGCGACGGCCCATGCCTCGCTTGCTCCAAGCCAGCAGTCGATACGCGTGTTTAGGCGACCAATCACGTCGGCCGGTACAGGCGCGTATTTGCTCTCCGCCATGTGTCGAATGAGTGCGCCCTTCACGTCCGCCAGCGAGTACGGCTCGAGCAACCGGAACCAGAGTTTGAGCGCATCCGATTCCGGCAATGGCTTCTGCAAGGTCGAGTAACACAGGTTCAGCGCCTTGGCGAACTCGGCTTTGTCTTGTATCTGCATGCTCAATGTCCCATTTCGATCGTGAACGGGTCGCTAGCCCCAAGCAGCGGATCATCGTTGATGAATTCGCGCATGTTGGCATCGCTAATGGCGCGGTTACGCTCCTGCGACGTCATGAAGGTGACGCGCTGCGGAGCCGTCGACGAGACTTGCTTGTCCCTGAGGTAGGAGTCGGAGTAGAAACCGACCCAACTCTTTCCCGCGCAGTATTCGACCGCCTCGGCGAACGTAATGCCGGCCTTTGCACCGTCACGTGCCACCGCCCTGAAAGCAGTCTCGGTGGGAGGGGAGCGCTTCAACTTACGCACAGCCAACCAGTCCGCGGCGACTTGCGGATCAACGCCGTGAGCGAGCAGATACGCGAGTCCGTCGAACGCTTGCACTTTTGCCTTTTGGGGCTTCGAAGCAGTGCGCGCGTCCGCCGCCTTGGAATCGTCCTTTTGCTGTGTGTCTATAGCTGACGATTCAATGGTGGTTAACTGATGGTTCATGGTGGTTAGGGTGTCATCCATGCAACCCGTCTCGCGCATCGGTGCTAGCCCTCCCGCGCATCCATGCGACCCGTCTTGCGCATCCATGCTAGGGGTAGCATCTGCGCTAGGGGTAGCATCAGCGCAACCCCTGGCATGGATGCCAGCCGTCTCGTCATCAGATTGGCGTGATTCGGAGTCAACGTGCGGGCGTTTGCGGTGACGTAACTCGGTGCGCGCTAAATGCTCAGCGATTTTGGGGGCAATCGGCAGGTCTAGAAGCCTTGCGACGTTCATGTGATAGTCGCGCGTCGCACCCGGTGCACCGCCAAAGGCGTTTCCGACGACGGCGATGTAGCCTTCGGCGATCAGCCTGTGAAGAACGCGGCGTGCTTGGCTCTCGCTGACTCGCATCTTGGCAGCCAGGAACGATATCGACGGATACAGGCTGTCTCCTTCATCACTGCACCAATCGGAAAGCATGAGCATACAAATGAGATCGCTGCCGCCACGGGGGAAGCGTTCTGAAACCAAGGTCATTACGCGGATGCTCACGCCTCATGCCCCTTTCGGCACTTCGCGGCCTGCGAGAGTCAGCGCGCGCACGATCTCTGGGATGTGACTAGGGCGGATGCTCACGCCGCTGCGCGACGGCTGGTAGTCGCCCGCTTCGTCGACAAACCAGATCCGGAGATCGATATATGGCTTGCCTCGATAGTTAGTGTGCGAGATGCGCAGACGCTCGCGTGCGCTCTTCTGCAGGTCGAGTATGAGAGGACCAGCTCTGGTCAACGCCTTGGCGCTACTATCATCGCGGGTCGTCGTCGGAGTTGCGCTTTCGCTGGGGTCTCGGCCTTTTCCAAGTTGGGTCGTCAACATCGTTTAGTTCTCCACGCGGTAGCCGACCGGGTCAGAAAAATAGCGATGAAGCTCGCGGTTTGACCAAACAGCACATCGTTGCGAAAGATGCTGCCGGCGCGGGAAGCGTCCTTCTAGTTCGCGAGTGCGTAGTGTCTCCCGGGAGAACGGCACAAAGTCTTGCAGATCACTCCAGCGCGAATAGCCATCGAGCGGCAAGGATTTAGGAGGGGAGAGATGGATGCTGTTGTGCGTCTTCTCGGTTGATGCTTTGGGAGACATTGCCAGTCCTTTGCCGCAATTGAGCGGCACCTGTTAACGTTGGGCAATGTTGCCATAAATCGGCGTACATCGATTTACGTGATTTTTATAACGCATTGATAATAAAGGAAAAAATAGCCATACTTGGCTATTTTTCTCTAATAAACCGATCGGGCTTAAGGAGCGGTTCTTTTAATAAACAAATACTTGCGACTACTAATAGCCATGCACGCATAGATTAAAAATGCGTTGTAAGCGTGCCACATTGACCGACCTGACGTTGTCGGTCTGGCAAGAATATTTCGTCGTGATGTGCCGATGAACTTCATGGTTTGTCAAGGCAGATCGAAGTACACAATCGCAAACACGTAAGGGCTGCGATGGAAGGAATCAAAGGTCGCCAATTTTCGGTCGCTGAACTCGGCATTTCGGGCGCCAGTCTGTCGACCACGAAGACCCCACGACGCGTGAGGAGCTCCAGCCTTAACTGGGCCGGGAGTGCGCTGCCAACTCTGTGCGCAGACCGATCGATCAGGCAAATCAATGCGGCGACAAGCTAGCGCGCAAATCTCATCTCTAAGCTAGGACCCGCTATCACCACTTGGTGGCAAGGTCGCCATGACCCGCGAGCTCGCGCCACACAGGCTGCAATATGCATACGCGCCGAATACCTCGAGCGCATCAAGAGGGCTGGAGGGTCGCGGCGTGAGGCAACCGCAGGCGTATCGACATGGCTCGGGCATGGTGACGGACGCGGCACATGCGTCAACGAAGGGTAGCGCGAGCAGAAGCGTGGTCACGCCTGCAAAGAAAAAGGTCTAATCCACTGCTTTGCTGACTTTGTATTCATGTTGACCCAAAAATCTAGATCACTGACTGGCGTTTCCGAGATAATTGGCCCAACGCTGCATCATTTCACGCCGCTCCGGTAGGTATTCGGCGTGCACATAAGCGGCCGTCACTTGGTTGCGCTCAGCGTGCGCGAGCTGCCGATCGACAACGTCACGGCGATAGCCGAGTTCGCGCAATACGGTGGCGGCAAGTCCACGGAAGCCGTGGCCTGTCATCCGGGACTTGTAGCCCATGCGATAGAGCGCGAACAGCATCGTGTTGTTCGAAATCGGCCCGCGGCTGCGTCCCTGCACGCTGTAAAACACGAATCGTTCGGCGCCATTCAGATCGCGCAGTTCTTTCAGCACTTCGAGCGCCTGCCGTGAGAGCGGTACAATGTGCGGGTCGCGCATTTTCATCCGCTCGGCCGGGATTCGCCACTCAGCTGCTTTCTCGTCGAATTCTTTCCACTCCGCT
The DNA here is from genome assembly GCF_030464795.1 of Paraburkholderia sp. SECH2. Classification (NCBI taxonomy): domain Bacteria; kingdom Pseudomonadati; phylum Pseudomonadota; class Betaproteobacteria; order Burkholderiales; family Burkholderiaceae; genus Paraburkholderia; species Paraburkholderia sp. SECH2. Next base: position 201,925 of record NZ_JALPRH010000010.1, on the reverse strand, counting down.
TTAATCATCTCGGTTGTTCGAGCAAATGTCAGCGCCATGAAGTGCAGCGCGAGGCGTGTCACCACGTCGCCTTGGTAGTTGGCGATGTCGAGCATCAACTGCGGAATTTCCATCGGCTTGACGCGCGCCATGTGCTGAACACCGGGCCCTTTCTTGAGCACGGTCTTGACGTCAATTTCGGCGGCGGGGTTGCGGGAACAGCGGCCGGTCATAATGCCGTACTGGAAAACGGCGCGGGAGCGTTGCATCACGCGCTTGGCGGTTTCTCGCACGCCCCGCGCCTCGATCGCGCGCAAAATTTCAAGCATGTGCGGCGCCTCGATGTCACTGATCGGCTTGACACCGATCTTAGGGAACGCGTCGACTTCCAGCGAACTGATCACCTTGTCGGCGTAGACCTCGGTCCACCCACCTTTCTGCGATTCGAACCACTCTCGGGCAACGATCTCGAATGTTGACGCAGCCTCAAGCAGACGTACACGCTTGAGTTCGTGTTTATACGCGGACGGATCGACGCCAGCGGTCAATTGCTTCCGCGCGGCCAGACAGGCACTGCGCGCATCAGCAAGCGAGACTTCGGGGTAGACCCCGAATGACGCGACCTTTTCCTTGCCTTCGAACCGATATTTCATGCGCCAGTAGCGCGCACCGTTCGGCATGACCTGAATGTAAAGCCCCTTGCCGTCAGCCAGCTTGTAGGGGCGGTCAGAAGCCTTGGCGCGCCTGACTTGCAACTCGGTCAACGGTACGATTTGTTTGGGCATAATTGAAGTGGGGGTATTGAAAATCGAGGTAGGGCGAATGTACCCCCCCTCGATACCCCCATAAGATCTGGTTTGTATTGGGCAACCTTGGGCAATGATGGCAGCAAAAAGCCCCGCAGCGCAAGGCAGTACGGGGCTTTTTGGTAAAACTTGGGAGAAGCTGGGAAGTTAGTTGGTCCCCCCGACAGGAATCGAACCTGTATCTAGCGCTTAGGAGGCACTTGTTCTATCCATTGAACTACGGGGAGATGGATATCTGCAATGGGATAGCCGGAGCCTTGTTGTTACCGGCTTCTGTCTTATCCCATGGGCGTTTTCGGCTTTCTGCTTCTTCCTAACTGAAGCGCCGTGACAGCCTGTGAATCCCAGTTTATAGCAGCGTCTGCTACAAGTTGACCCTGTAGCGCCGAAAGCGATCTGACACTGCTACAGTTTCCGACGGGGATAAAACGTGGCTTCAATCCTGCCAGCAGGCAGTCGCTCGCGTGCCCAGCTACGCAAGCGAGGGCAGAGTATAGCAAAAACGTTCAAAACGAAAGGTGCTGACGAGGCCTTGGCGCGGGAGAAAGAAGTCGAGATCGACAAGGGGCAGAGCGCTGCCGACGCGGTCAGTTCATCTTGGGCGACGTCGGCAAAAGTATCGCGAGGCACGTGCCGAATTTGGCCGCGCCATGAAGCCGAAATCGAGCGAGTACTACATCCCGCAGCGCTTGGAAGGTGCGTTCGAAAGTCACTTTGCCACACGGCTCACGACGATGAAACGCACCATACGCACGGTGCCGTTACCAGGTTACGTTGACTGTGCTTCGGCGGCCTTGAGACTCAGTCCTTGGCGGGCGTTTTGAGCGGCAAATAGCGCTCGCCGTCGTAAGCGGTAGTGACCGTGTAGCCGTCGCGTTTGCGAATCTTCAGGAAGAACAGTGTAGGCGAGACGCCAGCGACACCGCCGCACGCTTCCGTGTGGTTTTCGCGTACCCGAACAAGAAAGTATTCGCCCTTGTCTGCGGTATCGAAGAGCAGGCACTCCGTCTTGTCTTTCGAGAGACCGTAGGTACGCGTGATGTCGGCCGCATGGGTGGCCGCGTTGTCGTCATTCGTCACCGGCTGCTGGGCGGCGCACGCCTGCGTGCTGACGATCAGCGCCGCAATGATGATTGCGCGGCGCATCATGGCTCGGTCCTGGGCGCGTCATATTGATCGAGCTTGTGCGCACGGATGATTGCGTTGAGTTTGACTGCGTAAGACGGATCCGTCGCATAGCCATTGCTGGCGAGCGCGTTGGCGAACTGTGAACTGCGGGTGTAGAGAAACGACGACCGGAAGCGCGGGTTGTTTCGGAGCATCTGCGCATGGTCGTCGGCGGCATCTTCATAGCTGCCGTAGGCACGGAAGGCGTCATCGATCTTGATGGCTTTGCCGTTGATCACTTCGTGCGTCGTGAATGTCGTGCTGTCGCCGCTCGGAGCGCGGCCCTTGACGCCGAAATAGGCGTTGCCGACGACGGACCTTCCCCAGTTGTTTTCAAGTGCAGATTGGGCAATGACGACGCCTGCCGGCACCTGGTACTTGCGCTGGATCTCCTGCGCAGCGGCCAGATGTGTATCTATGAATTGCTGCACGTACGCCGGCGCCACATGTGGCTTCGGCTTGTGCCGCGTCGCGGGGTGATGGTGCGTAGATGGCTGTGCCATGGTCAGCCTTTCCTCGTACAAAACGGCGTCCAGCATGCCACACGGGTGTGTCGCGGGCAATCAGCCGTCTGACGCGTGCGGCATAAAGTTGCTTTGACTGTGCTTCGTGGTGCGGGAAAAGACAGGGCGACCGGAATGATGTTCGCGCATTTCCGCCGGCCACCTTTCCACTGAATCCGCCAGTGAATTAGCCAAGGCCCTGACACCGACCGGTAGGCGGGGTGCATTCTAATAAATTCCCAACAAGGCAATCCGCTGGTGTCAGGCTCGCATCATTACATTCCTGCTAATCAACTTGAATAATTGAAGTTAAAGTCAATTGTATCGCCAGCGTTATGCACGCCCGTGATAGTGACAAAATCGGTCCAGGCCGCCGCAGCGCGTTGTCGAACTGGTCCTGGTGTAATCGATAATGTATTGTCATCTAGCAGCATGAAGTATGCTCTCTCTGCAAAACTAACGCCGCAAGCGATTAATATCCCGCCCATATTCTTTCCGTTAATAGGCCAAAGATCGCCCACGATTCCGAGGTATTCGTTGCCATGGGATAAAATATTATAAATCGCACCGTTTTCTGAATCATGAACTACATGGAATAATTCAGCAGGATTTCCGTTGCTCGTGGGATACGATATTAGCGGCGATGTTTTAGTTTGCTGGCCTACTATCTGGCGATCTATTGCGAATTGCAGCGTATTGTCGTGACTAAGTATAGTCGCGTAGCCTTCTTTCAAAATCATTTCATTTCTCGCTTGGCTAGTGTATTGATCGAAACGGAAGAGTCTCCGATTCAACGATACGGCTCTGGTTTAAGCTCAAAGTGCACGCTTCGGAATTGTTGCAAAGGTACCAAGGCCATTGCGGCCGTTCGCTGATCGGCGATAGTCTGTGCGCGCCAACGGCCACAGGCACCGTGCCTCATTGACCAACGCGTGCGCGGCCGTCACCGATTCATTGGAGACTCATTTCGCGTCCCCGGCGCCCGGCCCGGGGATGTCTATGTCAGTAAGAGCCATATCCAAGCAGGTAATGTATTCGAAGATATGCTGATAGCCAACCTGCGCCTGGAATTTCGAATCATCTGTACCAGTCTTTCCGATATCTTTATTCACCTTCCCGTCAAGCTTGTACTGCATCACAGGCGTCACGGGTCCTGAAGGATCGGACGTTCCCCATTGGGTGTATTTCAGAGGACTTGTAGCAAAGCTGACCGCATCGACCTTAAGCTTCATATCCAACGGGGTCGGAATGTTGGCGTCACTGTATACGGTTTTCACATTCAGAATGCTGTCTGCATTCCATGCCATCGGCACGATATCTCGCGAATTGAATATGCGTACCGCATTGGCTCGCATTTGCTCGTTGAAATAGTCGGCGAACACATCGTTGCCTGCTGTCGGGCCGGCGAACGTCTGGCAGTGGTACGTGTGAGTCTGCAAGCCGCTCTGATTCTTCAGGTACAACACAATCGCGGATGCTAGCGCTCCTCCGAGGCTGTGCCCGATAACGTTGATTACCGATGACGGTTGCACAGTCCTCAGGAAGTCGGCGAGCTTTTTCTCGCTTGAATCCGCCTTCCCCAATACGTTGAACAGCGCTCCGTTTGTACCCGCCGATATGCGTGCGTCCGACGGGCAGTTCGGCACATACGCGCTGAACGGCTCAAGGGAGCTATACGAAAAATCGCCTAGAAGATCAAGCGTGGATTGGAAATCGGTGCCGCTTGTCACCACTGAATACTCGTTGGTACCTGCCAATTGCAAGACCGCGGTGACATTGGCAGCAAAGCCATTGGGGTCCGATACGATAGCAGGCCCCCAAACAATTTCGAACCGATTGTTCTGGGTCTTTTTTGATCCGTTCAGGCGATCCACGATGATCTCTTTGACCTGCCTGACAGTTGGATGCGGGATTTGGTGCCCGAATCGGTTGGTTGCTGCGTTGTTGATGATATAGGCCAACGTGAGATTGACCTGCATTTGCTCGAGTCTGCTGGATGTCATGGTTCGTCGCCTCGCTGTCGCCCTTCGGAAGGTAGTCATTGCGAAGAAGCCGATTCTTGGCCTTTTACGCCGCTGCGGGTTGGAATTGGATGCGCAGCGGTGATGCCTTGATTGCACGGAACGCAAGAGGTGTTCTACGGTACGCTCGCAATGATCATATGAATGATGGCGCAGGCAGTGCATCGGAACTACCTGTCGATGTTGGCAGGTATGAGCACCGGGCTGCACTATACGACCTTGCGAGCAGCGTCAGCATCGGCGATTAATGCTCTATGAGGGGAAGTTTCGTGTGCTACAGATCTGCTACCGCAAAGGGCGGAATCCATATCTGACGGGCCTTGCGCCTGCCATTCCACCCCTTGGCTATCGCCGTTAGGGAAGACCCAGCAAAGTGACTTTGAGCGGCGCGGTTCGACCCGTACCGGTCTCTCGACATACCCAAAAGCGGCCATTGGTCCGTACATCACCAATTACTCGCCCTATGCATTCGACCGTTTCGTTTGGATCCGCGATTGTGGCCTCGCAGTCGCGTGCATCGCATCCTCACGCGCGTTGTGGGCCTTGGCAATCCACCGTCCGCGCTGCTTTAGATGGAATTGGCGGCTAGCAAGCACGTCGATTGCAGCCACTCATGCAGGAATCCGAAGATCCCAAGAAAGGGCGACACGCTCGGCAACGCGTCTGTGGACACCCGCTCAGAGCGGATCATCTCTTCCGCTGCGGGCCGTTCGAAACACGTCTGCGCTTGCGTGCGCAGCGGCCCCGAATCATCTTCGACGGCGTCAATCAATCCGTGAGGGCGAGTAGCAGCTTGAACCACAGGATCATATTCCAAGCCCAAAAAAGCAGCGACTGACGGGTTTGCTATTGCTCCCGAAGTGGTTACCGCCAAAGCAATAAGTACGCATACTTTCCGCATTGGAGCCTTATGGTTGCCGTATGGCTAGATCCTTCAAACTTCCCCGTCGTCGTCGACGTATCGCCGTAGATTGCTGACGATTTAGCTATGCGCGCCGACGGTCCCTTCATGGCCGAGGGTGTGTCAAAACTCAGGATCACGCCTCTCGTTCAAAAAGTCGGCTTTCGAGAAGGGCCTACAACGGCTTGATGGCGTGTCGGGAAGGGTAAAGTGACCCCTCAAAACCTTCAACTTTTGCGTTTTGACACACCCTCGGCCGAACTGAGCCCGATGCCAGATCGACTCACCCTGAGGTTCGACTCAGGTGCACCATCGTTTTAAGCTGGCCTACCTCAATTCCGCGGAGATTGCGGAGGCGTGGATTGTCCCAGCGGGCGAGAACTGAGACGTTTCTATCGTCGACGAGCCCGATTTCCCTCAAGACGGCGACCGCGCTTGCGTAAAGCGCTGACAGGTCGCCATCAGCAATCTTGATGGCGATTCCTAAACCAACGCTCTTAACCCCGATCACGTATGTGCCGTCTACGCCCACCTTTCCGACACAATCCCCAGATGTTGCTCGCGCAATCGCCAGGTCACAGCGGCCGGTCCCTGAAACCATCTCCGGGTGTGCTGTCATCGCCGCGAAGATCTCAGTCAATATGGCGTCTTCTTTCGCGCTACCTCCCGATGCGCCAGAAGCCAGTCGGGCCCACATCATCGCAAGGCGAGACAGCGGCATGCCAATGTTAGGTGCGCTGCATCCGTCCGTGCCAAACCAAAGCTCTGACGTTCGCAGTCCAGATAGCCGTTCGATCTCCCGGACGATGTCTTGCTGTAACGGGTGACTGTCCGCGACGTAGTCCGCGTGATCGTGACGGTGCATGCAGCAATACCCTAAGAATCCAGCATGCTTCCCCGAACAGTTGTTGTGTCGTTGGTCAAAGCGACTTCCACCAGGGGGCAAATTGTCTTCACCATACTGAATCGGCAAATGGACCCCGCAGCGTAGATCCCGCTCCAACAATCCAATCTTTGACAGCATCGAGCTAACCGCTGCTACATGGGTATCTTCGCCTGAATGGCTTCCGCACAGCAACGCAACTTCCGAGGTGGAAAATCCAAAATTGGATGGGCCGCGATCCCGCACAAACGGAATCGCTTGAAACGGCTTGATGGTTGAGCGAGAGAATGCGTAGACATCCGGGTCCCCGGCCCAAGCGAGCAACGAGCCTTGGGCATCTGTGATTGCGACCGACCCCCAGTGACTGCGCTCGACGTGACCATTGCGGGTCGCGGTAGCTAACAGAATGTGTTTTGACATTGTGAATTTGTTCGCAATGAGATTGCCGCGTACATGGCATTCGTCCTTAATACCAGCCTTGGGCGCGGGTGCCGCGCAAGGGATTGTCGACGATCTGAACGGCGATGTCGAACGACCGGTTGTGGCCGCGCTGAGACGAATGACCACGGCCCCACGACGCAGGACACCAACCAGCGCTGAACTTCCGTAGCCGACTGATTTAGGTCGTGGGTCAGATATCGAAACGCTCAGCCAAGTTTTGAAAGCTATCAGCGATGCGTATGGCGCTTTCTGACGCCATACCGATCATGGGCAACATGAATACGACCCCAGCAAAGTCAAAGGCCAACAACTCTCCGCCACCATTCCCCGCAAACGCCAAGTACCCCGGCGCATAAGTTTCTATTTCAACGTCAGCGTTGTTCCGGGATATCTCATCGGCGGGCCATAGCACTACATACCCCGGTTCAGCCCCATCCCGCATGAATCCTTCAAAAACTCCGTGGGTCGTTAGGTAGTCGATATATTGAATCGGCGTAGGTGGCAGCATGCGCGCGTCCTCGGTTTTCGGAACACTTCGCCGTCGATTGTCGGCGATTCAGGCATCGATGTCGAACGGCCGGTTGTGGGCCGCGTTGTGCCCATCGCGAACGGTGCCAGTTGAGCCATAGCGACCAATCGATGCACATGCGGCGGTCGGTGCATAATTCCCACGGATAACTGATCCTGAGACAGGAATTCGCCCATGATATTCGAGACGGCCGAGACGACGATGTGGTGGCTGGTGCAGCTTTATACAGGTTGCGCCGGATACCAACGGGGCGTGAAAGCCGAAGGACTATCGGCGAGGCCCCCGGTCATCGACTGCTCGGGATGGACTGGGTTGCTTCTCACGAAAGCGATGCAAGCGGAAAACGACGCGGCTGGGCGCGCAGTGTTCGGGACCGCCGACATGCAGTCTGTGCAGACGTGGTCGGATCGGATCATCCAGGAGATTGAGACCCGGACGGGATTCATTCTTGAGGGGCGAGAGATCACTGCCATCAGCCTCCCGCGTTGCGCCACCATCGGGCTGAAAATGGGAGCGCCCGCCTGGGCCAGTAACCATCCCCGTCCACGCGGCATCACGCACATTGTTCAGGTCGTTCGTCGCCCGGAGGACGATGCGCCGTTCGTCTCCGAATCCTTCGGTGGTTCGGTCTCACCCGGAATAAGTCTCACGCCGCTCGGGGAGTGGCTCGCCCTTTCGCAGCCGCATCTCCGCGCCGGCGAAATGTGGGCAGTCGACCCTTTCCGGTTGGCCTCAAAAATTTGAACGACCTCCTCGAACATCTCGCCGTAGCCGAACGTGGTCTACCGAATCTCAACAGGCCTCAAGAAAGAACGGAGCTCATCAACCAATCGCGCGCTATCTTTGTGCATAAAGCTGGGCGTTCCAGTGTCGGGAAGTGTCCGCAACCCTGAAGCGACTCAAAGCGGGCGTGTGGTATCAGCTTAGCGATGCGACTCCCGACCTCGACAGGAACGAAGTGGTCGGCCTCGCCCCAGATCAGCAGCGTCGGAATCTTGCTAGCAGCAGACAGCGTTGGCCAACGATCAGAGCGAGTCAGCGTTGCGTCAGACTGCCGCGCGAACGTGTCGGCGCCAGTATCTCGCGCCATCCGGACGAAGGCCGCTCGTGACGCCATGTCGTCAGCAGGGATGGCGTTATTTGCAAACTCCGCGATGACATTTTCGTGTTCGCCGCGACGAATCCTGAGGCTGGTCGCTCGGACAACGCTTGGGTTCGGGTGAGTACCTGGCTGACAGTTCATCAGCCAGAGTCCGCGAACTCGCTCAGGCGCCCTTGCCAGTACTTCCATTGCAAGGCATCCACCATAGGCCGTCCCCGCCAGTATGAAGCTCCCGGATGTGGAAGCTAACAATGCGTCGGCGCTGTCGGCGAAAGTCTTCCGGTCTAACACGAGGACCGAGGGCGAAACGAGATCTTTCAGCCCATCAATCTGGTCGGCGTACAGTCTTCCGTCGCAGGGCATGGCAGGCAGGAAAATCATCGGCAGCGACATACTCGATCACGGTTTGTTGGCGGGAGAATAGTCTAACCGAGTGACGAGTTCGAACGTCTGAAAGTGGCCGAACTCGGCCCGACACCTGATCGGCTCAGGACGACCCGCAACGGACCGCCGGAAAGATGCGATCAGATCGGTTTTTGAAGGGTCGCGTCTGCCGCAGCTCCGATTGGCCGAGCGCGCCGCTGCGCCAGCGAAAGCCGGGCGCCGGGCGGCCTGCGCACCAAAGCGGCAAGCGTCGTCGTACCGATGTCGCTGCCACCTTTCCCCTGAAGCCGTGTCCCGTCCGCCTAACGGAATCCGTAGGCGAGCACCTTTTTGCCCTCGAAACTGATTTGCACCGCTTCGGAGCATGGGTTCCCACACGTACCATCGACGGTCGGAGGCGCAGCAGCGAAGGGGACCGTCTCACTGGTCATCTCGCCGATCACCAGTGTCGCATCCGACGAGATAACGATATTCACGACGAGCACCACGCCTGCGGGACTCGCTTTCGTGCCGTAGTTGATCGTCATCGTTCCCGTGCAATCGCTGTTCACGTTGTAGGTGCCGAACTGAACGGAATTGAAGGCGCCGCCCGACTTTGGCAAGCCGCCGATATTGCCCGCATCGTTTCGCGTGAAGTTGCCGTTGGCGTCGAAGTTGACGACGGCGACATCGTTGAGCAGCAGCCGAGACTTTGCGTAGTGAACCGCACCATCCGTGCCGATGATGCCGAGTATTTCGCCTTGAGCGCTGAATCCATACAGGCCTCTCAGCGTTTCGTTGGAACAGGTGGGGTCTTTGGCATGCGCCGCACCGCTCAACGACAGAAGGGTGGCCGCAACGGCCGCCGCGCAGGTCAAACTTTTGCTTTTCATGTTCATCTCCTTGTCACCGACCACGGGCGCTTCGCAGGGTGTGCGTGATGTCAAGGCGCTTGCACAGGCACAAAGCGTCCGGCAGAGGCTGGCCAGCGGCGGCGCACCGCGCCGCTCACGTTGACCTGTTTCATTGTGGTCAGAAGCGCGAGCCTGTGCCATCGACAGAACATGAAGAAATCGTTAACCATGCGTCGACGGTATGTGGCAAAAGTCACGCGAAACACGCAGGGCGGCGCACATCGCCCTGGTCGCCCGCGCCAATCCCCGACCCGCGAGTGAGGCGGGCGTGGAGACGATGGAACGCGCTTCGTCAGGTACCGGACCTGCTCGCTTGACGGCAGCACTCGTAAGTGGCCGTCATGTTTCCGCTCGGCCTCAGCCTCGTAGACGATGCGCAAGTTTGTTCGAACATTTGGAATAGACGCGGTATCGGACGCTCGCGCTGATAATTCGAAAGGCTTATCGTGGGCCATCCCGCCTGACGCGGTCGGCCGTAGCCGACCCACAACGGCCGTCAGCAGACTGCTCGTGAACGGCTGTAGCTCTGCCTTTTGCGGACGATGGCAATCCATATCTGACGGGCGTTGCGCCTGTCATTCCACCCCCTGAACTATCTCAGTCCGAGAAGACCCAGCAAAGTTACTTTGCTTTGAACTGCTCAGGTCGATCCACAGGCGCCATTTCGACTCGACGCATGAATGAAGGCTTTCCACGCAGCATGTGCCGGCAACAGCCGTTGGCGAGTGGATCACTCCACCTCGCAGTGGGCGACCGTCAACGCGTCGTTATGGCTCCGTCCTCACGCGGGAGAGACACTGAAAATGAGGTCTCCGTCTCGTCGGACCGCGCTTCGATCGCGCCGTGATGGGCCTTGGCGATTTCGCTTGCAATAAAAAGTCCCAAGCCGAGGCTACCAGTGCAGTCGTATCTACTCTGCTGGTCCGGCCCCCGCATCAGGGGATCGAAGATGCGCGTTAGCGTTGCGCGCTCGATGGAAGGTCCGGAGTTGCTGACGTCGATACGGACATGCGTTACTCCGCCCGTTACCGTCACGAGCACCGGAGTGTCTGGTGCCCCGTACTTGATGGCATTGAGTACAAGATTTCCAAGCAATTGCAGCAGGCGCGGGCCGTCCCATAGTCCCTGTAAATTACCACTCACGCGCAGTTCAATCTGCCTGTCAGGATGAACTGCACGCAACTCGTCGAGCTCATCGGCAAGCACGTTTGCCAAATTGACACTCGTGGGTGTGACGTTGATGCCCAAGCCCAATTTGGTCCGATTAAAATCGGTCAGGTCGTCAAGCAACGTTTGAATCCGGGCCCCGCTACGGATCAGACGGGCGGCGGCTTCCGATACCCGCGCCCCAGCATTCAGTGCTTCCAGATACGATGCAGTCATCTGAATCGCCTGTAGAGGGCTGCGCATGTCGTGCCCCAACATGCCAAGCAGGAGGTTACGGCTCTGCTCGACCTGCGCACTGAAAACGGCGACCGATTCGGCAAGTGCCTGATCGATCGCTTCATTGAAGCGAATGACGTCGTCCAGATCAGGTGTTTCAGGTTGGCAATCGTCCATCCACAAGCGAAGCACACTTGCCCGCAGCGCACGATATTCCGCGGCGAGCTGTTTGATATTGAAACCGGCCCGTGCCCTCAGAAGGGCATGTGTTTGCGAGGCTGTTTCGGTCGCATGGATCAGGCTGGGGCCGCGGCCTAGTGATTTTTCGCGTTGGGCTTCTCTAGTTTGCGAAGTTTGCAAGTCCTTTGCCACGGCGTGCAGGATTTGCTGCGCGTGGTCGCGTAACCCCAACGATTCCATGTCTGCCGCCGCCGGCAGGAGAGTCGTCGCGAATGCCTCCCATTGAACCAGAATCGGCTCCATGTCTCGCGAGATAAAGTCGGCAAGTCGCATGTCTGCGTCTCCAGGGCGGTAAGCGCGGTGTCGGGGTCCGATCAACGTGCCTATGTTACGCGCAAAATAGTGACTAATTTTGACCGGAAGATAACACCGTTGAAGACGACCGCAATTATCGGCAGCCGGCAACCTCGCTGCCAAACTTGGTGACGTGCGGCAGATTCGCGTTGCAAAAAAATGGCGCGGGAGGATGACACCTTGGCATGCGCGCCAAACGGATACGCGAGCGTGACATCAGACAAAGGACGCCGCGTTCTCGAGGGCAGGGTTGACGGGAAGCGGCCGTTTGCGCGACGTAAGCGAACTTCTGAAGTTGGCTGATTGTCGTCGGATGAACGCGTGCGAGTCGGGACTGCGCGATAGTCGGCGCAATGAGCCAAGAGGGGAAGTCTCGCTTGCTACAGATCTGCTACAGCAATAGCATGAGTCCATATCTGACGGGCCTTGCGCCTGTCATTCCACCCCCTGAACTACGGGGAGAGGACCGAACCACAACAACCGCTGCAATCCCGCCGACAAACGACAAACAACTCTAGGCAAGGACCAGGCGAGTCCAAATCCACCAGCGAGCGCAGAGCACATCAAACACGCCTACCAACGAGGAGCGCCGCAAACCCCGTCCCACAATGCAAACGGCCCAGCGGGCATCACCCACTGGGCCGCACGAACCGCCCGGCGCACTACATCAAGCAGCGCACCCCCGCTCAACCAACCTCGCTCAGAATTCCACCACCGCAAACTCCGCCTTGCTGACATCGCACAGCGGGCAGCGCCAGTCGTCCGGAATCGCGGCGAAGCGCGTGCCCGGGGCGATACCTTCTTCGGGAAGGCCTTCTTCTTCGTTGTAGATCCAGCCGCAAATCAGGCAGACCCAGCTCTTATATTCAATCAGTTCAATTACTTCGCTCACGACGTACTCTTCTTTGGTTCGGTGCATTGATCCGCCAAATCTGCCCCTTTTTTGGGCATGGCGGCGATCCGCAATATTACCGGAATTTGTCAATTGGACAGATATTTACCCATGCGGCATCGCCGCAAAGTGCCTGAGACATGTCCGGGCCCGCGTGACGGACCCGTCATACACAGCGTGTATGCTTTGATCCGCAGCTAGTCGTTTGGACAGGCGCGCCGGGCGCCTGGCATGCATTGCGACGATCGGTCTCAGGTAACTGGAACCGCGATCGACGCCCGCATGGCCCGCGCATGACTCTCGTTTCCCAAAAAGGAGAAAAACGATGTTCAAAAACAAATGGTTGGCCGGAACTGTACTGGCCGGGTTGCTCGCGGTATCGGGCGCGGCGCAGGCCGCTGGCGTGTCTTTCGTGCAACCGGCGGACGGCGCGACCGTCACCAATCCGGTGCACGTGGTGTTCGGCGTCGACGGCATGAAGATCGCGCCGGCCGGCACGATGACGGAAGGCACGGGCCATCATCATCTGTTGATCGACGGCAAGCCGCTTCCCAAGGGCGAAGTGATTCCCGCCACCGACAAATCGCTTCACTTCGGCAAAGGCCAGACTGAAACCGATCTGACGCTGCCGCCGGGCGACCACACGCTGACGCTGCAATTCGGTGACGGCGCGCATCGTTCGTATGGCCCCGAAATGAGCAAAACGATCACGGTGCACGTGAAGTAACGTCACAGGTGAGACGGCTGGACGAGCGCGAGCGCCGTCCGGCCGCGTTGTTCCGTTTTATCTCCTGGCTTGCGCAGGGCTTGAATCCAGGCGCATCCGGTCTGCATCGGGCTTGCGTTCGGTTCTTCCCCATTTTGCAAGCCGGTCATTCGGCCTATCTCTTCAGGCAGACAGGCACCCGCTCGCGCGCCCGGTACAATGAGCAGTTCCGACTCATCGCTGTCTTCTCCAATTCTCCATGTCGCTTTACACCATTACCGGGGCCCAACTGGCGTTCGGTCACGTCGCGTTGCTCGATCACGCGGATTTCTCTCTCGAAGTGGGCGAGCGCGTTGGGCTGATCGGCCGTAACGGCGCGGGCAAGTCGTCGCTGCTGAAAATCGTCGCCGATCTGACCAAGCCGGACGACGGCCTCGTCACGCGCCAACAGGGTCTGACGTCGGTCTACGTGCCGCAAGAGCCAGAGTTCGACACGGACGACACGGTGTTCGAAGCGGTGGCCGCCGGTCTGACCCACGCCCGCGATCTGCTGGATCAATACGACGCGGTCGCCAACCAGCTCGCCGACGAGCCGGAGGGCCCGGAGCACGACGCGCTGATGTCGCGCATGAACACGCTGCAATCGGCGCTCGACCATTCGGACGCCTGGAACTGGAGCACGCGCGTGGCCACCACGCTGCAGCAGATCGGTTTGAATGGCGAGGCGCGGGTCGGTTCGCTGTCGGGCGGGATGCAAAAACGCGTCGCGCTGGCGCGCGCACTGGTCGTGCAGCCGGACGTGCTGCTGCTCGACGAGCCGACCAACCACCTGGACTTCGACGGCATCCGCTGGCTCGAGGAACTGCTGGTTTCGCTGCGCGCGGGTTTGCTCTTCATCACCCACGATCGCGCGTTTCTCGACCGTGTGGCCACGCGCATCGTCGAGCTGGATCGCGGGCGTCTGCTGTCGTATCCGGGCAATTTCAGCGCCTATCAAACTAGGAAGGCGCAGCAGCTTGAAGTCGAGCAAGTGGAAGCGGCCAAGTTCGACAAGCTGCTCGCACAAGAGGAAGTGTGGATTCGCAAGGGCGTGGAAGCACGCCGCACGCGCAGCGTCGGCCGGATCGCGCGGCTCGTGCAGATGCGCAACGAGCGCGCCGAACGCCGCAACGTTCAGGGCAACGTCAAGCTCGACGTGGGTCAGGGTGAGAAGTCCGGCAAGATCGTCGCCGAGCTGACCGACGTCACCAAGCGCTACGGTTCGCGCACGGTGGTCGATACGTTCACGGCCACGGTGATGCGCGGCGACAAGATCGGCTTTGTCGGTCCGAACGGTGCGGGCAAGACCACTTTGCTGAAGATGATCCTCGGCGAGTTGCCGCCGGACGAAGGCACGGTGCGCATCGGCACCAATCTGCAGGTTGCGTACTTCGACCAGATGCGCGCGCAGCTCGATCTGGACAAGAGCCTGGCCGATACGATCAGCCCGGGTAGCGAGTGGGTCGAAGTCAACGGCCAGAAGAAGCACGTGATGAGCTATCTCGGCGACTTCCTGTTCGCACCGGAACGCGCGCGGTCGCCGGTTAAGTCGCTGTCGGGCGGCGAGCGCAATCGCCTGCTGCTGGCGCGTCTGTTCGCGCGGCCGGCCAACGTGCTAGTGCTCGACGAACCGACCAACGACCTCGACATCCCGACGCTCGAACTTCTCGAAGAACTGCTCACCGAATACGACGGCACCGTGCTGCTGGTCAGCCACGATCGCGCGTTTCTCGATAACGTCGCGACCTCGGTGATCGCGTCGGAAGGCGGCGGCAAGTGGCGCGAGTACGTCGGTGGCTTTACGGACTGGCAGATTCAGCGCGACCGTTCGCAACAGATGGCGCAGGACGCGCAGAAAGAAGCGGCTAAAGAAGTGGCGTCGAAAGACAGCGGCGCAGCCAGCGCGGGCCGTAATACGCAGCGCGCGGCCAAGCTGTCGTTCAAGGACCAGCGCGAGCTCGAGGCGTTGCCGGCGAAAATTGCCGCGCTCGAAGCGGAGCAGAAAACCATCGGTGCCCAACTCGAAGACGGTTCGGTCTTCGCGAAAGACGCTCAGGAAGGCACGCGTCTGACCGAGCGCTACGCCGCGATCGACGAGGAGCTGCTGATCGCGCTGGAACGCTGGGACGAGCTGGAAAACAAGCGCAAGTGATACACGGGGGCGGCGTGATTCGAGGTTGCGCCGAATTCATGCAGAGGACGGGGGGCGCGGCTGCGCAGCGGGCCCGTCGCAGTTTTTTACGGTCCCGTAGCGGTTTCATCGCGGTCGCACAATTGGCCGAAGTCGTGCGTCGCGCCTTATCCAAACGGCTAATCCCGCACCACGTGAATTGCCGCCCGTATCGAAATCAGTAAAATACCCCGCGAACAGGCTTCCCCGGCGTTCGCACCGGCTGGCCGTTGCCGGGCTGTTGAGTGAGCCCGCATCGAACCGCCGTCGAGCGCGCCCATGAGAAGCCAGGCGATAAAACGCGTTGCCCGCACTGCGGGCACCCCACCTAACCCCGTTGTTTCGTTTCGCTTTTTTTGAAAACTCAACGCATTGTCCACGGACCTGTCCACAGGACCTGTGGACAACGATGAACCGACGCACCCGAGTCAACCATGTCTACGAAAAAGCCAAACGCCGCGTATAGCGAAGCGTCGATCAAGGTGTTGAAGGGCCTGGAGCCGGTCAAGCAACGGCCCGGGATGTACACCCGCACCGAAAACCCGCTGCACATCATTCAGGAAGTTATCGACAACGCGTCGGACGAGGCCCTTGGCGGCCACGGCCGGCAAATCACGGTCACGCTGCACACAGACCATTCGGTCTCGGTCGAAGACGACGGCCGCGGCATTCCGTTCGGCCTGCATCCGGAAGAAGGCGTGCCGGTTGTCGAAATCGTTTTCACGCGCCTGCACGCAGGCGGCAAGTTCGATAAAGCCGCCGGCGGCGCGTACACGTTCTCGGGCGGCCTGCACGGCGTCGGCGTGTCGGTCACCAACGCGCTGTCCACCCGCCTAGACGTCACCGTATGGCGCGACGGCAAAATCGCCGAGCTGAGTTTTGCCAACGGCGACGTCGCCAAGCAGCTTGAAGTACGCCCCGCGACCAAAGGCGATAAGAAGTCGGGCACGCGCGTTACCGCGTGGGCCAATCCGAAGTACTTCGATTCACCGAACCTGCCGCTGGGCGAATTGCAGCGTCTGCTGCGCTCGAAGGCGGTGCTGTTGCCGGGCGTCGAAGTCACGCTGATCAACGAGAAAACCGGCGAAACGCAAACCTGGAAATACGATGACGGTCTGCGCGGCTATTTGCTCGAAGGCATGAACGGCAGCGATCTGCTGATCCCGCTGTTCGAAGGCGAGCGCTATGTCGAAAACTCGCGTGCGAGCGAAGAGACGTTTGCCGAAGGCGAAGGCGCCTCATGGGTCGTCGCGTGGAGCGAAGAAGGCACGCTGATGCGCGAGTCGTACGTCAATCTGATTCCGACGCCTGCGGGCGGCACGCACGAATCCGGCTTGCGCGACGGTCTGTTCCAGGCGGTGAAGAGCTTTGTCGAGTTGCATAACCTGCAGCCGAAGGGCGTGAAGCTGCTGGCGGAAGACGTGTTCGCGCGCGTGTCGTTCGTGCTGTCGGCGAAGGTGCTCGATCCGCAATTCCAAGGGCAGATCAAGGAGCGCCTGAATAGCCGCGATGCGGTCAAGCTGGTGTCGTCGTTCTCGCGTCCGGCTTTGGAGCTGTGGCTGAACCAGCACGTCGAGCACGGCAAGAAGCTCGCGGACCTCGTCATCAAACAGGCCCAGGCGCGTACGCGCGCCGGCCAGAAGGTCGAGAAGCGTAAGAGCTCGGGCGTGGCGGTGCTGCCGGGCAAGCTGACCGACTGCGAATCGACGGAAATCGGCCGCAACGAACTGTTCCTCGTCGAGGGCGACTCGGCGGGCGGTTCGGCGAAAATGGGCCGAGACAAGGAATACCAGGCGATCCTGCCGCTGCGCGGCAAGGTGCTGAACACGTGGGAAACCGAGCGCGACCGCCTGTTCGCCAACAACGAAGTGCACGACATTTCGGTGGCGATCGGCGTCGATCCGCATAGCCCGGACGACAAGGTCGATCTGTCGAATTTGCGTTACGGCAAGATCTGCATCTTGTCGGACGCTGACGTCGACGGTTCGCACATCCAGGTGTTGCTGCTCACGCTGTTCTTCAAACATTTCCCGCAGCTGATCGAGCGTGGGCATGTGTGCGTGGCGCGTCCGCCGCTGTTCCGGGTCGATGCACCCGCGCGCGGCAAGAAGCCGGCGCAGAAGCTCTACGCGCTCGACGAAGGCGAACTCGAAGCGATCCTCGACAAGCTGCGCAAAGACGGCGTACGCGATACGCAATGGTCCATCAGCCGCTTCAAAGGCCTGGGCGAAATGAGCGCGGAGCAGCTGTGGGACACCACGATGAACCCTGACACGCGGAGACTGACGCCGGTGGCGCTCGGCGAACTCGACTATGACGCCACGGTGGCGCGTATGACGATGCTGATGGGCAAGGGTGAAGCGGCGTCACGGCGCAGCTGGCTGGAAGAAAAGGGCAACGAAGTGGAAGCGGATATCTGAGCGGGCGTTCTTAACAACGCTCTGCCTTCGCACGAAACTTCACGCCAAACACGGATACGGAATCTAGATGGACGACGATAACACTCTCGACCTTTTCACCGAGCCGCCGCCCCCGGAGGGCGACTTCCTGACGCTCGGCAACTACGCGGAACGCCAGTACCTCGACTACGCGGTGAGCGTGGTCAAGGGGCGCGCGCTGCCTGACGTATGCGACGGCCAGAAGCCGGTGCAGCGCCGCATCCTGTTCGCCATGAACGACATGGGCCTTGGCGATAACGCCAAGCCCGTCAAGTCGGCGCGCGTGGTCGGCGATGTGCTGGGTAAGTACCATCCGCACGGCGACCAGTCGGCGTACGACGCGCTGGTGCGTCTCGCGCAAGATTTTTCGATGCGCTATCCGCTGATCGACGGCCAGGGCAACTTCGGTTCGCGTGACGGCGACGGCGCAGCGGCCATGCGCTACACCGAAGCGCGCCTGACGCCGATCGCGAAGCTGCTGCTCGACGAGATCGACCAGGGCACGGTCGACTTCATGAAGAACTACGACGGCGAGTTCGAAGAGCCGAGGCTGTTGCCCGCGCGCTTGCCGTTCGTGTTGCTGAATGGTGCATCCGGCATTGCCGTGGGTCTCGCCACGGAAATCCCGTCGCACAATCTGCGCGAAGTCGCAGCGGCTGCGGTCGCGATGATCCGCAATCCGAAGATCGAGCACGCCGAGTTGATGCAACACATCGCCGGGCCGGACTTCCCGGGCGGCGGCCAGATCATTTCGAGCGACGCCGAGATTTCCGCGGCCTACGAAACCGGCCGCGGCAGCCTGAAGGTGCGCGCCCGCTGGAAGATCGAAGAGCTCGCGCGCGGCCAGTGGCAGCTCGTGATTACCGAACTGCCGCCGAACACGGCCGCGCAGAAGGTGCTCGAAGAAATCGAAGAGCAGACCAACCCGAAGATCAAGCTCGGCAAGAAGGCGCTTACGCCCGAGCAGTTGCAGACCAAGCAGACCATGCTCGCGCTGCTCGATGCCGTGCGCGACGAGTCGGGCCGGGACTCACCGGTGCGTCTCGTGTTCGAGCCGAAGTCGAGCCGCATCGATCAAACCGACTTCGTCAACACGTTGCTCGCCCATACGAGTCTCGAGTCGAATGCATCGCTCAATATGGTGATGGTGGGCGGCGATGGCCGGCCGCGTCAGAAGGGCTTGAGCGAGATCATCCACGAGTGGATCGCGTTCCGCTTCGCGACGGTTACGCGCCGTACTCGTCATCGCTTGAGCAAGGTCGACGACCGGATCCATATTCTTGAAGGCCGGATGATCGTCTTCTTGAATATTGACGAAGTCATTCGCATCATCCGCGAATCGGATGAGCCGAAGGTCGCACTGATGGCCGCATTCGGCTTGTCGGACCGCCAGACCGAAGACATTCTCGAAATCCGCCTGCGTCAGTTGGCGCGTCTCGAGAAGATCAAGATCGAGAAGGAACTGTCCGAACTGCGCGACGAGAAGGCCAAGCTCGAAGAACTGCTCGGCAGCGAAACCGCGATGAAGCGTCTGCTCATCAAGGAAATCGAAGGCGACGCGAAGCAATACGGCGACGAGCGCCGCACGCTGATCCAGCAGGAAAAGCGCGCTACGTTCGAAGCACGCGTGGTCGACGAGCCGGTGACGGTAGTGGTGTCGCAGAAGGGCTGGGTCCGCGCGCTGAAGGGCCACGGCCTGGATGTGGCCGGCTTCACGTTCAAGGCCGGTGACGGCCTCTACGCAGCGTTCCAGTGCCGCACGCCGGATACGCTGGTCGCGTGGGGCAGCAATGGCCGCGTCTATTCGGTGGCGGTGGCGATGCTGCCGGGCGGACGGGGTGATGGCGTGCCGGTTACGTCGCTGATCGAACTCGAATCGGGTAGCCATCTGATGCATTACTACGCGGCGTCCGCAGATCAGGCATTGCTGCTTGCGTCGAGCAACGGCTTCGGCTTTGTCGCCAAGGTCGGCGATATGGTGAGCCGCGTGAAGGCGGGCAAGTCGTTCATGACGATCGACGCTGGCGCTGCACCGCTCGCGCCGATGCCGATGCTGCCGGATGCGACGCATATCGCGTGTCTGTCTTCGGGTGGACGCCTGCTGGTGTTCGGTCTCGACGAAATGAAGACGCTCTCGGGTGGCGGACGCGGCGTCACGCTGATGGCGCTCGACGACAAGGAAACGCTGGTGCAGGCGCTGTCCATCAACAAGGCGGGCGTGGTGTTGATCGGCACGCGTCGCGGCGGTCGTGTCGACGAAGAGAAGCTGAGCGGCGCCACGCTCACGCCGCACATCGGCAAGCGGGCGCGCAAGGGGCGTGCGCCTGAGAGCAAGATGAAGCTCGACAGTATGCGTCCGGTACTCGCTGCGTAATCGTAGCTAGTAGTTAGTAGCTAGCAGGTCGTCGCTGGAAGTAGGTAGAACCAGGCATGAACGCGGCGTGTGCTTTAAAGTGCAAACAGCAACAACGCGCACCTTGAAGCACACGCCGCACGCAGCAAAATTCCGGGGTGCAGCACCGTCGCGGTATCGGGCGCGCTGCAATAACAACTACAAAGAATGTCAAGACGCAGCCAGTACATGGAACTGAGCGCATAGCGCGCGGTCGAATGCGCTCAATAGCCGCTATAAATATCACTCGTCATAAGCGGTGTGGCGTCATCGGGAGAGGAAAACAATTATGAACAAAGCTGTCGAACTCGCACTCTTTTTGCATCTGCTCGCAGTCGCCGTGTGGGTGGGTGGGATGGTATTCGCGCATTTCTGTCTGCGCCCGGCCATTGCCGATCTTTCGCCGCAACTACGCTTGCCTTTGTGGGAATCGGTGTTCAGCCGCTTCTTCAACTGGGTCGCCGCAGCCGTGCTGGTGATTCTCCTCACGGGCGGCTTCCTGCTGATGCAATTCGGCGGTGGTCACGCCACGTGGCCGTTGCATGCCATGGCCGGCCTCGGCATCGTGATGATGCTGATCTTCGGGCACATTCGTTTCGCCGTGTTCCCGCGCATTCGCCGTGCGGTGCAGGCGCAGAAGTGGCCGGATGGCGCGCAGGCAGTCGGTACGATTCGGCGTCTGGTGCTGGTGAATATCGTGCTGGGCGTGGTGACGATCGGCGTAGCGGTGTTGTCACGCGGGTTCTGACGCCCGGCCCGCCTACTGCATGGCGCCGTAGGCAAGCCACAACCCACATGCGGCCGCCACGGTTCCGTACACCGCGTACACCGGCACCTTGAGCTTTGCGAAGCACATGCCGGAGAACAGCGCCGTCACCAGATACACCGGTTTAAACGGCACATGCACCGCGATGCGCAGCACGGCCACCGCCAGAAACGCGGTGGTGACCGCGCGCAAGATCCGCATGCCGTGCTCGAAACGCGGATTGGCCTTCAACTGATGCAGATGCCGCTGCGCCAGCACGACGAGGCAGCCAGACGGCACAAAAAGCGCGAGCGTAGCAATCAGCGCGCCCACCCAGCCATCCACCAGATAGCCGAAGAACGGCACCACATTCAGCAGCGGTCCCGGCGACAACGGGGAGAGCGAAAACGCCAAGGTGAAGTCGTTATCCGACACGCCGATCGCCGGCGTGACGAACAATGTCTTAAGTACCGGCAACGCCGAGAAGCCACCACCGAACAAGGTCATGCCGGCGCCGGCCAGCCGCGGCCACAGCAGCGCCAGTTCATAGCGATGCGGCAACGGCAGGGCAAACAACACCAGCAACACGCTCAATGCGGCCAGCATCTGCCAGTCCCCGCGACCGATCGACAGCACGATGCGAGTATTGCGAACCGGGCTGACGAACCAACCGGTGCCGAAGGCTGCGCCGAGCATCAACACATAGGCCGCTGGACTGCGTGCATAGAAAAGCGCCACACAACCGAGCACCGCCGCGATCCATTCGAGCTTGCCGCGTACCAGCGCGCGCGTCTGTTTGTACCAGGTGATCGCGATCAGCGTGGCCAGCACCACGCTGAAGTGATTGAGCAGGGTTTGGGAAGCAGCGGCGCGCACGAGCGGCGTGCGATAGAAGATCGCGAATAGCGTCATCAGAATGAAAAAGGGCAGCACGCTGGCGACGCCCGCCACCCAGGCGCCGGTGCGTCCACGCAGCGCATGTCCCAGTTGCACGGCGACATTGCAGCCCACCGGTCCCGGCACCATCCAGGCAAGCGCGATCAGATCGGAAAACGCCACGCGCGAGAGCCGCCCCTCGCGTTCTACGTAGTGGTTTTCGAGTTGTGCCATCAGAGCGAGACCGCCCCACGACAGCGCTGACAGGCCGAACACGACCCGGAACAGCGTCCATAGCGGTTCCCGTTTCCCTCGCCTAGCGGCATCCTGGCTCGTGATCGACTGCATGGCGACGCGGGCCCCCGCATTCGGGCGGCCCGCCCTCTGAGATCATTGTTGTGTGTGTATTGGCGCGGCTCGCAGACGGCATCGCGCTGTGATGCATTACAGCGTGAATGTAGCCGGTTTTGCGAAGCAGCGGTTGGATAAGCGTGGGGCTGCGGCACATACGCTTACAGGCTGCACGCGGCGCGCTTGTGTGCGACTGGCGCGCCACCGCCGGGCCGCATTCAGCTATTGGTGCTCGTGCTGGACACGCTGCTGGTACTGTCGACATCGTGCACGTGGCGATGACCCTTCATACCGCATACGCCGAAGCGTTCGAGCAGCGCCGGAATCGCTTCGACCGGCACCGGACGCGAGAACAGGAAGCCCTGCGCCTCGATATGGCCGAGCGCGGCGAGCCACGCAATCTGCTCTTCGGTCTCCGTGCCTTCGACCACCACCGTGAGTCCGAGCGAACGCGCCAGGTTGACGATCGCGGTGACCATCACGCAGACACTGCGGTCGCCGGGAATCGCCTGGACGAACGAGCGGTCCACCTTCAGCGTGTCGACCGAGAAGCGGTTCAGGTAGGACAGCGACGAATAGCCTGTGCCGAAGTCGTCGAGCGCGATGCGCACGCCGAGGCGTTTCAACGCGAAGATTTTCTCCGACACGAGTTCGGGATATTCCATCATCGCCGTCTCGGTGATTTCGAGTTCGAGGCGGCGCGCGGAGATGCCGCTTTCCTCGATCGCGTGCGAGATGGTTTCGTACAGATCGCCGCGCCAGAACTGGACCGCGGAGATGTTCACCGCGAGCGAGAGCGTGTCGTAGCCCTGTTGCTGCCACAACGCCAGTTGGCGGCACGCGGTCTCGATCACGAAGTCGCCGATCGGCACGATCAAACCGGTCGATTCGGCGACCGGAATGAATTCGTTGGCCGGGATCAAACCGTGTTGCGGATGGTTCCAGCGCACCAGCGCTTCGAAACCGGTGATGCAGCGGCGCGTCAGATCGATCTTCGGCTGATAGGCGAGGAACAACTGGCCTTCAGCGAGCGCGACGCGCAGTTGTTGCTCCCACTTCATCAAGTGGTCCGCGCGGTGCGACAACTGTGGCGAATAGAACTGGTAGCAGTTCTTGCCCGCATCTTTCGCGCTGTACATCGCGAGGTCGGCTTTTTTCAGCAGGTCGATCTCGCTTTCGTTGGCGACCGAGTAGAGCGCGATGCCGATACTCGCGTGCAACACGAACGAGCTGCCGCGCACTTCGAAAGGCTTGGAGAATGCTTCGGCTGCCGCTTCGGCGAGCGTGACGGCACGCTTCTCGACGTCATCGCCCTTGATCACCACAACGAACTCGTCACCGCCGATGCGGCTCAAGGCACCGCCGTCGCCGACCGCTGTTGCGAGGCGCGAGGCCGTCATTTGCAGCACGATGTCGCCGGCGTTATGGCCTAGGGTGTCGTTGACGGTCTTGAAGTTGTCCAGGTCAATGAAAAGAATCGCGAGGCGCCCGAGATTGGAATGCTGCGCCACGTCGTGCCGCAGTGTTTGCAGCGTCGCATAGCGATTGCGCAGACCGGTCAGCAGATCGTACTCGACCAGATGCGTCATCTCGCGTTCGCGTCCGAGCAGCTTGCCAATCAAGCCGGTGGCAACCGCGAAGAAACTCAGCATGGCAAGCGAGATGAAGCCGGCCATCAGCAGGTAGACGTTGCGCGTGTGGTTGTAGTCGGCGAACTCTTCGGCTTGCGACAGACCGACCAGCACGCCGAGCGGATAGCCGTCGATATGGCGGTAGGAGACGATACGCGTGACGTTGTCGATCGAATCGACGTAGGTGCCTGACACATGCTCCGAGGTCGGATACGAACCGCTCGCCGAGAACGAACCGCTGGCGGTGTCGACGCTGCCCGTGCGGCGCGCGAGCACCGTGCCGTTGTCCGAGATCACCGCGATCACGCCTTCACGGCCGATGGCCGCGTTGTTGTAAAAGTCGCTGGTGAAATAGCTCGGGTCTTCGGAGACCACCACGACGCCCGCGAACGAGCCGTCGGGATGATTCAGCCGCCGTGTCATCTGCAAGGTCCAATGGCCGGATACGCGGCCGAGCACGGGCTTGCTGATATACAACTGGTCGTCGTTTTCGTGTTCGTGGACCTTGAAGTGTTCGCGGTCCGACAGGTCGATGTGTTTGGGATTGAGTTCAGCCGTGTTGGCGATCAGCGTGCCGTGCTCGTCGATCAGCGACACCTGCACGAGCGTCTCGCTTTGCACCACGCCTTTTTCCACCGTGCTGGAGAGATCGAAATGATTCGGCGTTTTTTCGAACTCGTATTTGACGAAGCGGGTGATCTGGTCGACCTGGTGAATTGCCTTGACCGTGTGCTGCTCCAGCGCCGCGGAGAGAATCGCGGCAGAGGCCATCGCCTCG
Organism: Paraburkholderia sp. SECH2; assembly: GCF_030464795.1. Taxonomy (NCBI): domain Bacteria; kingdom Pseudomonadati; phylum Pseudomonadota; class Betaproteobacteria; order Burkholderiales; family Burkholderiaceae; genus Paraburkholderia; species Paraburkholderia sp. SECH2. Next base: position 177,381 of record NZ_JALPRH010000010.1, on the reverse strand, counting down.
CGATTCGTGGCTTCCTTTTCAACCGACAGGCGCGCGAAGATCACAGTCCAAAGCAGGATCAGCACCAGCACGCCGAGCGCCGGAATGGCGAGCAGGGCACGACGGCGCGACACAGCAGGGTCGCGGCGGGGTTTGGCTTCGCGCTGGTCGGAGAAGCGGAACTGGCTCATCGGGCGGCCCGTTCCCTGGTGCCGGCCAGTTGCAACTGCGCGAGCATTGACTGCGCTAATTTCATGGGTGGCTGCATGGTGACCAAGGTGCCGGGACTGCTGCGCAGGGGAAGGGAGCGTGGCGTCGTGCCTGACCATCCGCAGGTCATCGGGTACGTTTCGATATTACTTAATGCCACTGGATTAAGGAAGAGTCCTCGCATCGGGTATACGCGGGCGCGACAGGGCGTGCGGTCCGGCTGAATTCGCAGCCGGCGCAGCCAGCCATGGGGCTGCGGCCTGGCACTTGTTTTCGAATATTTCATCGGGATATGGAATTCAGGTGTGCCAGGCCTCTCGTCATGCATGGCGCATTAATCGCGCAAAAGGTGCGGCATTTTGTTGTTAAGCGTGGCTTGAAGCGGCAAAACACGGCCGGCGCTCAGCAGCAGGCCGGCGCGCGCGAACCCGCAATCGAGCGCTGCGCCGTTCATGGCAAGCGGAACGTGCCGTCGACGATCGTCACCGACGGCCCACCGATCCACGTTTTGCCGGCGTCGTCGTCGTAGTGCACCGAAACGTTGCCGGCACGGCCCAACACGGTGCCTTGGCGGGCCGTGTAGTGTGCGCCGGGGCGCAATTGCTGGGCGCTCAGCAGGCCCGCGAGTGCGGCATTCGCGCTGCCCGTCACCGGATCTTCGCCCACACCGAAGCGGCCGCCTGACATCAGGCACCGTACCTCGAAGGTGGCCGGGCCGTCAGCGTCGTGCGGTCCATAGACGGCAAGGCCGTGGGTGTCCATCGCATGGACGAGGTCGGCGAGCGCGGCGGCATCGGGCTCGAGCGCGAGGCAATCGCGCGCTGAATTGACGCGTACCACGAGCCATGGCGCACCATTGTCGACCGCGCAGGGCGTCGCGCTGAAGTCGATCGCATCGCTACGTAAAGCCATAGTGAGCGCCGCGTACCGATCCTGGGGAAGCGCTGTGACGCGCGCAGGCGGGGCGGCGAATGCCCATGTCTCCTGTGCTTCACCGGTCGATTCAGCCGGCGCCTTCAGCGCCTTCAATTCGATGAGACCCACGCCGCATTGCTGGATCAGCTTGCCAGCCTGTTTCGGCCGGTACCCGCTTTCGAGCAGCGCATGCGCGGTGCCGAGTGTCGGATGACCAGCGAACGGCAATTCGCCATGCGTCGTGAAGATACGCACGCGATAGTCGGCAGCCGGGTCGGTCGGCTTCAGCAGGAAGGTCGTTTCGGAAAGATTGGTCCAGTGCGCGATGGCCTGCATCTGATCGGCATCGAGTGCATCGGCATCGAACACGACTGCAAGCGGATTGCCTTTGAACGGCACCGACGTGAACACGTCGACTTGTTTGAAACGAACGGTGTGAGCGGTCATCAGGCGCAGTCCGGCGAATCCGGCAGATTGATAGGGTTGGCGGATTCTATCTGGTGACAAAGGAACGATCTACCTCGCCACAAATGCAAAACGCGCCGCAGGTGACAGACACCTCGCGACGCGTTCAGGACGCTCGGTACGACCGGCCGGGCGAACCGGCGGCCGAACCTGTTGGCGGTTGTTATTCGACTTCGGCGATCATCTCGATCTCGACGCATGCGCCGAGCGGAATCTGCGCCACGCCGAACGCCGAGCGCGCATGCTTGCCGCGCTCGCCGAACACGTCTGCGATCAGTTCGGAGGCGCCGTTGGTCACCAGATGCTGCTCGGTGAACTCAAGCGTCGAGTTGACGAGGCTCATCAGCTTGACGATGCGCGTGACGCGGTTCAGGTCGCCCACATGCGCATGCAGCGTGGCGAGCAGGTCGATCGCGATGGAACGCGCGGCGGCCTTGCCTTCTTCGGTGGTGAGGGTGGCGCCAAGCTTGCCGGCCCATACCTTGCCGTCTTTCTTCGCGATGTGGCCCGACAGGTACACCGTGTTGCCGCTTTGCGCGCTCATCACATAGGCGGCTGCCGGCGCGCCTGCGCTCGGCAGTTCGATGCCCAGTTCCTTAAGCTTGTCGTACACGTTTGATTGAGCCATGGTGTGTCCTTGGTCGGTAGTGAACAGTAATGAAATTCGGTGGCGCGAGTTGGTCGGGACAGCTTAGACCTTCGCGCGGATCAGTGCCGCGAGACGCGACACGCCTTCGTCGATCTTGGCTGGCGGGACCGTGACGAACGACAGGCGCAGCGTGTTGTGCTGGGCTTCGCTCGCGAAGAACGGACCGCCCGGCACGAACGCCACATTCTGCGCTACGGCTTCTTCGAGCAGCTTCATGCTGTCGATCTGCGCGGGCAGATTCACCCACACGAACATGCCGCCTTCCGGCCGGTTCCAGCTTACGCCTTCCGGCATGTAGCGTTCGAGAGCAGCCAGCATCGCCGCGCATTGATCGCGGTACAGCTCGCGAATGGTCGGCACGTGCGTGTCGAGGAAGCCGTCCTTGATCACTTCGTACACGATGCGTTGTGTGAAGCTCGGCGTGTGCAGATCGGTGGCTTGCTTGGCCTGCACGAGCTTGAAGATCAACTCTTCGGGCGCAATGATGTAGCCGACCCGCAGGCCCGGCGCCAGCACCTTCGAGAACGAGCCGAGATGGACGATGTGATCCGGCGCCATCGACAGCATGGTGGGCAGCGGTTCGCCCGCGTAGTCGAGCGCGCCGTAGGGATCGTCTTCGATCACCGGGAACGGCGCGGTCTTCGCAAACGCGGCCAATGCGCGGCGGCGTTCGACCGGCAGGCGGCGGCCCGTCGGATTCTGGAAATTCGGTTGTGCGTACAGGAGGCGTGCGCCGGCTGTCAGCTCGGGCGTGAGCGCTTCGGGAATCAGGCCTTGCTCGTCGGTCGGCACCTGCACGTAGCGCGGTTCGTACATCGAGAACGATTGCAGCGCGCCGAGGTAGGTCGGCGTTTCGACCAGCACGGGGCTGTTCGGGCATACCAGCACTTTGCCGAGCAGATCGAGCGCTTGCTGCGAGCCGGTCGTGATGAGTACCTGCGAAGGACGAATCTGCGCGCCGTTCACCGAATAGCGTTGCGCGATCCATTCACGCAGCGGCAGATAGCCTTCGGTCGCGCTGTATTGCAAGGCCGCGGCGGGCGCGTCGCGCAGAATGCGGTCGGATGCTTCGCGCATGCGCTCGGCCGGGAAGGTTGCCGGCGAGGGCAGGCCGCCCGCGAACGAAATGACTTCGGGCCGTTCCGTGACTTTCAGGATCTCGCGAATCGCCGAGCTCGTGAGCTTGCGTGCGCGTTCGGACAGTTGCCACGTGGGGGCTTTCAAGTCGCTTTGGTCCATGGTCTCCTCTGCTGGTTTGTCTGGAACTGGTCAAAACTTCAATTATCGCGCGAGTCGACGGCCCACGCGCGCTGCTTATTTAAGGGTCCGTAGACCCTCGGGCGTCTCAAACTCGGCGACGAGCGCCGCCGCGCCTTCTGTGGACTCGAGTGCGATCAGGTGCGCCGCGCCCAGCCAATGCAATTGCGCGGCAATTACGTCGGCCTGTGGATGGGTTGCTTTCAAAGCTTTCAATGCAATGCCCGTTTCATCCAATACCGCCGACGGGTGCTTCGGCGTGTCCCACTGGATCAGCGTCGGCAGTACGCCATCGCCGGCGCCTTGCCACGTGGGGAAGGCGCCATCGTCAGGCACCGACAGGCTCCACGTGAAATCGCCGCGCGTCATCGGCACGATCGGTGCAATGCGCGCCGGATACTGCGTCTGCCATGCCGTGAGCTGCTTCGGCCGCTCGACTCGGGCAACCCAGTGCGACAGGTACGGGCCTTTTTCGAGCCGCGCTTGCGTCGCCGGATCGTCGAGGGCGAACAGGCGGGCACGAGGCGCCGCGCCATCCGCGGGTTCTGCCGCCTGCGGGTCGATCGCGATCACTTCCAGATACACGCCGCCCCACAGATTCAGCAGACGATTGTGCGTGCGCATCAGCGGATGCGCGCCGCCGCCGGCCGGTGCGACGCCTAGCGTGTCGGCAACGTACTGCGTGCCCTCGTCGAGGGTACGGGCGGAAATCACGAGGTGATCGAGACGGAGCAAATGGGCAGTCATGGCGGATCAGGAAAACGGTTTCTGCGGTAAGCCGGAACGCGCGCCGGGTGCGGCAGCAGCGTTGCCGGGGTCGTAAGCATAACCGTTTGCCGGATCGGCGGGCCAGGCGGATGGCGTTTGGGCGGGTCCTGCCCGAGTTCGCTTGTGAGCGGCGGGATGCAACCCGGGCCGCTTCATCATCCGTTGCTTATCTTAAATGTAGCCTTAAATGTAGCGGTGGCGACCGGCACAGTAACGGTACAATCGATTCGATACCGTTCGGTACAGTTGGAGTCCGTTATGTCCGTCCCGCTTACCCAGATTCCCACGCCTCACGATACGACGTCGCTGACGCTGGTCGAGCAGCTCGTCCAATGGGCGCGCCGCCGCATCGAGGAGCGCGTGTTCCGTCCCGGCATGCGCATGCCGTCGATCCGCAAGCTGGCGCTGGACAAGGGCGTGTCGCGCTTCACCGTGGTCGAGGCGTATGAGCGGCTGGTGGCGCAGGGCTACCTGGAGTCGCGCCGCGGCTCCGGCTTCTATGTGCGCGAACGATTAGGCGCTGCGCCGACGGCCGAGATCCGCACGATCGCCGCAGCGGCGCCCGCGCCGGCCACGATCGATGTGGTCTGGCTGCTGCGCAATATGTTGCATACGGGCGCGCGCCCCGAGCGCAGTCCTGGCCTCGGCTACTTGCCGGGCCGCTGGCTCGACGGCGATCTGATCACCAACGCGCTGCGCACGCTCGGCCGGCAAAGCGGCGCGCAGATGCTCGGCATCGGCACGCCGCAAGGCTTTTTGCCGCTGCGCCAGCAGTTGCAGACGCGGCTTGAGGAGCTGGAAATCGGCGCTTCGCCGGATCAGATTGTGATGGTCTCCGGCATCACCCAGGCGATCGATCTGATTTCGCGGATTTACGTGAAGCCGGGCGATGCAGTGATCGTTGGCGATCCGGCCTGGTTTCAGATGTTCGGGCGCTTCGCGTCGCAGGGCGCGCGGCTGGTCGGCATGCCGTACACCCCGGATGGGCCGGACCTCGACGCGCTCGAGTCGCTGGTCGAGACCTGGCGGCCGAAAATGCTGGTGATCAATTCGGTGCTGCAGAATCCCACCGGCACCTCGCTCACGGCCGCGCAGGCGTTCCGCATTCTGCGTCTCGCCGAGGCCTACGATTTCATCGTCGTCGAAGACGATATTTACGGCGATCTGTGCCCGCCGAGCTATCCGGGCACGCGCCTCGCGAGCCTCGACCAGTTGAAGCGCGTGATCTACCTGAGCAGCTTTTCGAAGACGCTCGCGCCCAATCTGCGCGTGGGTTTTATCGCCGCCGCGCCTGAAGTGGCCACGGCCGTCAGCGATCAGAAAATGCTGGTCGGCATGACGAGCCCCGAACTGAACGAGCGCGTGCTCTACAAGATTCTCACCGAGGGCCATTACCGCCGGCACGTCGAGCGGCTGCGCGCGCGGCTCGATGGTGTGCGCGAAAAATCGGTGCGGATGCTCGAAAAGACCGGCATGAAGCTGTTTCTGACGCCCGCGGCGGGCATGTTCCTGTGGGCCGACACGGGCGTTGATGCGAGCGCGCTCGCGGCCGCTGGCCACGAAGAAGGCTTTCTGCTGACGCCGGGGAGCCTGTTTTCTCCGCAGCAATCGCCCACCACGTGGATGCGCTTTAACATCGCCAACTGCGGCGATCCTGAGCTGTCGACGTTCCTCTGCCGCTATCTCGACAGCGTCGCGCGGCGCGCCTCTTGAAACCGCGCCGGGCTGCCCCAACTTAGCGGCGACACGGCAATCCGGCCATCCGGCGGCACGGTCCCAGCGGCCAAAGAGGGCTCCAAGCGGGCCCAAGCGGTTCGCGGCCGTGCGCCACGCCTGACTAGAACCCCATTCGTAACAGAGAGGAAGTCCGACCATGGCACAAGAAACCATGAGCTTTCAGGCAGAAGTTAAACAACTTCTGCATCTGATGATCCATTCGCTGTACAGCAACAAGGAAATCTTTCTGCGCGAGCTGATTTCGAACGCGTCCGACGCGGCCGACAAGCTGCGCTTCGAAGCGATCGAAAACAGCGCGCTGTACGAAAACGATCCGAATCTGCGGATTCGCGTGTCGTACGACAAGGCCGCGCGCACCATCACGCTCGACGACAACGGCATCGGCATGAGCCGTGACGAAGCGATCGCCAATCTCGGCACGATCGCGCGTTCGGGCACCAAGGAATTCTTCGGCAAGCTTTCCGGCGACCAGCAGAAAGATGCGGCGCTGATCGGCCAGTTTGGCGTGGGCTTTTACTCGGGCTTCATCGTCGCGGACAAGATCACGGTCGAAACGCGCCGTGCCGGTTTGCCGGCCTCGGAAGGCGTGCGCTGGGAAAGCGCGGGCGAGGGCGATTTCGCGGTCGAGCAGATCGAACGCGCTGCGCGCGGCACGACCATCACGCTGCATCTGCGTGCCGATGAAGACGAGCTGCTGTCGTCGCATCGTCTGAAGTCGATCATCCAGAAGTACTCGGACCACGTCGCGCTGCCCATCCTGATGGCGAAGGAAGAGTGGGACGCTGAAAAGAGCGAGATGGTCACGAAGGACGAGGACGAGACCGTCAACCAGGCGAGCGCGCTGTGGACTCGTTCGAAGAACGACATCACCGAAGAGCAGTACAAGCAGTTCTACCAGCATCTCTCGCACGATCATCAGGATCCGCTGACGTGGACGCATAACCGCGTTGAAGGCCGTAGCGAATACACGCAACTGCTGTACGTGCCGACGCATGCGCCGTTCGACATGTTCAACCGCGATCATCGCGCCGGCCTGAAGCTGTACGTGAAGCGCGTGTTCATCATGGACGACGCCGAACAACTGCTGCCGGGCTATCTGCGTTTCGTGAAGGGCGTGGTCGATTCGGCTGATCTGCCGTTGAACGTGTCGCGCGAAATCCTGCAGGAAAGCCGCGACGTGAAGGCGATCCGCGAAGGCGTGACCAAGCGTTCGCTGTCGATGCTGGAAGAGTTGGCGAACGCCGAAAACGACGCCGATAAGGAAAAGTACGCCGGCTTCTGGAAGGAATTCGGTCAGGTGCTGAAGGAAGGCATCGGCGAAGATTTCGCCAATCGCGAGCGTATTGCGAAGTTGGTGCGTTTCGCGTCGACGCATACGGAATCGCCTGAGCAAAATGTCTCGCTCGCCGATTACGTCGCGCGGATGAAGCCCGAGCAAACGAAGATCTACTACGTGACTGCCGACACCTGGCAGGCCGCGACCCACAGCCCGCATCTCGAAGTGTTCCGCAAGAAGGGCGTGGAAGTGCTGCTGCTGACCGATCGCGTCGATGAATGGATGCTGTCGTTCCTGAACGAATTCGACGGCAAGCCGCTGCAAAGCGTTGCGCGCGGCGATCTCGATCTGGGCGCGCTGAATGACGAAGAAAAGCAGGCGCAGGAGAAGGTCGGCGAAGAGTTCAAGCCACTCGTCGACAAGATGAAAGAAGCGCTGAAGGACAAGGCCAAGGACGTGCGCTTGACGTTCCGTCTGACAGATTCGCCGTCTTGTCTCGTAGCTGACGATGGCGAAATGAGCGGCTATTTGCAACGTATGCTGAAGGCGGCGGGTCAGGACGCGCCGTCGTTCCATCCGATTCTCGAAGTGAATCCGGAGCATGCGCTGGTGAAGGGCTTGCATGCGGACAGCGCAAATTTCGACGACTGGTGTCATCTGTTGTTCGATCAGGCTTTGCTTGCTGAAGGCGGCGCGCTGGAAGATCCTGCCAGCTTCGTGAAGCGTACCAACGCGTTGTTGCTGGCGCGTGCGGGTTGAGTCTTCGAGTTTGAATTGAAGATGGACCGGCGTCGTTTGGACGCTTGTGATTGAAAAGTGCGCTGCCTTGGCAGCGCATTTTTTTTGCCCTCCTTTAACCGATCAGATCTATTCAACGCGCTAAATCGAGATTGATTTGTGAGATGTAAAAACGCGGCTCTGTCTTATGCTTGCACGATCGAAATTCGGATGCTTGAGGGACTATCTGCAGTCTCCGAGCCGCTCACGCATCCGATCTCTTTTCTGCAATTGCGCATTGACGCGCCGCGATAACTCTCTGTATCTCCATGCCCGATTCCGCACTGCCAACCCCCACCGATCCCGTGCATCTCCTGTGGTCGATCTTGCGCGAGCAAGGTTTCGACGCTGCCGAGCGACGGGCGTTTGAGTTAACCGCGGAGGGTGTCACGCCGCAATTACATGCGGACCTGTGCGCGAGTGCGGGGCGTTTTGAAGCGGCGTACCACAGTGCGTCGCAAGCACACACGCAGGCGGCAGAAAACGGCGCGCGTTACGCACGGTTAGCCTTGTTTGCCGACGCACTCGGCCAGGCTGACGCCGCGCAGCGCGACAGCGAGTTGGCGGTAACCACCCAACCGTCGGCAGCGACGCTCGAATGGATCGTCTGGTTGATCAATCGCTGCGGCGCGCATTCGGCGGCAGTACACATGTTGCGCGCGTACGAGCAACGCGAGCCACAGGATGCACGCGCCCCCTGGTGGTTGGCGATTGCGCTTGCGTCGTCGCCGAGTGCAAGCGTGCGAGCCGAGCGTCGCGCGGCGCTGTTGCGCGCCTATGCACTCGATGCGGCGATCCACCCCGCGTTGCCCTTGCAGCTCGCGCTGGCTTTCCGCGAGATCCGCGATTGGCCCACGGTGGAACGCGTTTGCCGTGAGGTGCTGACACGCCATCCCGCCGATGCAGAAATCGCCTGGCAACTGAGCCATGCGCAATGGCAGTGCAACGATGCCGCTGCCGCCGAGGCAACCATGCGCGCTGTCGATGCCGCCGCGCCCGGCAATGCCCACGTGCTGGGCGCGATTGGCATGTATCTGGCCGAGCAGGCGCGTTTTGCAGAAAGCGAGGCGGCGTTGCACGCAGCGCTCACGCTTGACCCATCGGCATCGCAGGCGGCCGTCGATCTGGCCGATCTGAAGTTGCGGCGCGGCGACTGGTCGAGCGCATGGCCGCACTTCGCGGCGCGTCTGACGCGCGACGATCGCGAGCCTAACAATGTCGTGACGGTGATGGAAAGGCTGTGTCCGCGCTGGCAGGGTCAATCGCTGGCTGGCAAGACCTTGATCGTGCACAGCGAACAGGGCAACGGCGACGATATTCAGATGGTGCGCTTTGTGCACGAACTGGCGGCGCGCGTACGCGACGACGGCGGTCGGCTGGTGCTCGCAGTGCGCCGGGCGTTACAGCCGCTGTTTGCGCGCTTTTACGCGGATTGTGTGTCTATCGAGGACGGGCCGCTCGGCAAGCCGGACTTCGGGCTGCCGATCATGAGCGTGCCGTCGGCGCTTGAGTTGCAGCCTGACCAGGTGCGCGGCGGTGCCTATCTAATTGCCGATGCAAGCCGCGTGGCTGCGTGGCGCGAGCGGATCGGCGCATGGGGCGGGGAGGCGGCGCGATTGCATATCGGTCTTGTCTGGTCGGGCAGCCCGACGCATCGTCGCGATGCGAAGCGGTCAATTCCGCTTGCGGCGCTGGCTCCCGTGCTCGCGCTACCCGATATCGTGTTCCATCCGCTGACGCCGGGCCGTGACGCCGATGTGGCGGCGCTGAGCGGAGCGGGGCATCGCGTGTGCGATCTGACTGCGCACTATCAGGCCGGTTTCGACGACGTGGCCGCGCACGTGAGCGCTCTCGATGCCGTGCTTACCATCGAAAGTGCACCTTTGCATCTGGGTGGCGCGCTGGGGCGCCCGGTGTTGGCGATGCTCGATCACGTATCGCATTGGGCGTGGGGCAATGAAGAGACGCAACCGTGGTACGACTCTGTTGATCTGTTCCGCCAACCGCGGCCGGGCGCGTGGGAGCCGGTGGTCGAGCGCGTGGCGGCTCGTCTGCAGGCGATGTAAAGCGCTCGATAGTTGTTTGCGAGAGTCGCGCTGAAACTGCAAAGTCGCGTCTAAAAGACCGCACACGTAAAAACGCCCGCATGACGCGGGCGTTTTTACGAACCTCACACCAGATGGCGAACGCCTACTTCTCTCCCATCAGCGTATCCATCGTTTCACCGCGCACCACGATCTCAGTGCGCCGGTTCAGCGCGCGCCCTTCGGCTGTATCGTTGCTGGCGACGGGGTTGTTGTACGCGTAGCCCTTCGTCCTGATCCGGTCTAACGCCACGCCGCGCACCACGAGCGCATAACCCACCGCAGCGGCGCGCGATTCAGAAAGCTGCTGGTTATAGTCGAGCGTGCCGACATTGTCGGTGTAACCTTCAACCAGCACCGGTTTCTTGCTGCGCTTGAGCAGAACGGCTGAACGATTGATGACGGCCGCTGCATCACCACGCACTTCGGATTTGCCGAACTCGAACAGCGCGGCTTCGGGCAGCTTGACTGAGACACCATTGGCAACCGGCGTCACCTCGATGCCGACAGCCTTATTCAACGATGTTTCTTTGTCGCGGTTCAGCGGCGCCGCGCAACCCGCCATCAGCACGGCAGACATTGCGCATGCAGAAGCACCCAGGAACGATTTCATGTTTCTTATCTCCTTCAATATCCGATCACATGGCACGCCCTTCGATCGCGGGCGGACCGTCGACTTGTTAAAGCACGAAGGTTGTATCGCGCGTCGCTGGACGAGGAGGATCGGAACTGTCTGAAATCGATACGCTGATTGAGGCGGTTCCGTCCGGCATGGTGATCGACTGACATTCCCGACGGGACGACAGGTGAGGGACTCACGATCTTCTGACAACTGCGCCGTTATAATCCGACACCATGCCTATCCGTTTCGATGCCGCCGACGCCCACTGGCGTGTCGCGCCCTTACCCGGTTTTAGCGCCGCCCAGAAAGACTGGTTGACCCGCGGTGGATCGCTGACCGCGCATCTGCGCACGCTCGGCGTGGTTGCGGTGCGCGTGACGCGCGAAGCCGTCGCGCTGCCGTGGGCCGACGAATACGCCGCGCTCGGTCTTGCGCCGCGTGCGCCGGTGTGGGTTCGGGAGGTAGTGTTGTCGGTTGACGGCGTGCCGTTTGTCGCGGCGCATAGTGTCGCGCCGCTGGCCGCGAGCGTTGGCGTATGGCAGGCCACGCGAAGATTGCGCACGCGGCCGCTCGCCGAGTTGCTGTACAGCGATAGCAGCGTCGCGCGATCGTCGCTGGTGAGTCGCAGGCTGACGGCGCGTCATCCGTTGTACCGGTTGGCTGCGGTTGAGATTGGTGGTGTGAGGCCGCATACGCTGGTCGCACGCCGTTCGGTGTTCGAGCGCCACGGTGAGCCCTTGATGGTCACGGAATGCATGTTGCCGGCGTTGTGGGCGCATCTGGCGTCTCCTGGCCAAACACCGTCTGCGCATTCAGCGTCCAGCCACGTCCATGCTCCGCCGCGCACTCATGTGCGGGAACACGGCCGGCCGCTTGAGCACACGGCATCGCGCGCTGCCCATGGTGCACAGCGCGCAGAGCCAGGACAGCTTTCCGGACAGGACGCACATGAATCCGGGCACGCGCCGGCATCGGACCGAAAGGAAAAGCGCTGATGCTGCGCGGCTTTCCTCCCGTCGTTGCGGCGGATACGCACACGCTGATTCTCGGCAGCTTTCCCGGCGAGGCGTCGCTGGCCGCGACGCAGTATTACGCGCATCCGCGTAACCAGTTCTGGCGCTTGCTGGGCACGGTGCTCGACGAACCGCTTCCCGACCTCGCCTATGAGGAACGGCTACGGCGTTTGCTTTCGTACGGCATCGGCGTGTGGGACGTGCTCGCCGCCTGCGAACGCGAAGGCAGTCTCGACGCCGCGATCCGCAACGCCAGCCCCAACGATTTTGCTTCTCTGCGCGCCCACGCGCCGCTGTTGAAGAAAGTCTGCTTCAATGGCAAAACGGCGGGCCGCTTTGCCCCGGTAATCGGCGAAGCCGGCTACGCCACCCTCGTATTGCCTTCGTCGAGTCCGGCGAATGCTATGCTCTCGTTCGACCAAAAATTGCGTCTCTGGCGCGACATCCTTACATGACGAAACTGATCAAGCGCGCCTCGGCTGAAGCCCGTGCTTTCCGCAATAAAGACGCTGACGCCGGCGACCACGCGCTGAACAAACAGAAAGCAGTGCGCAATAAAAAGCGCGCGCTGCACGACGACGATCTGGACGACGCGCCGCAAATCGAAGCGCCGCGCAAGCCGCGTTTCGCACCGGTGACGTTCTCGGAAGAGGGCGGTGTGCGTTTCCTGCACTTCGGCACGGAATGGGTGCAAGGCGCCATGCGTCTGCGCAAGCCGGATCACATCGAACTCGAATACGCGCAGCAGATGATGGCCTGGTTGCTGTTCATCGAAACGCCCAAGCGGATCGTCCAGCTCGGTCTCGGCGCCGCCGCACTGACCAAGTTTGCGCACCGCTTCCTGAAGCGCGCCAAAGTCGAAGCGGTCGAAGTGAACCCGGCGGTGGTCGTGGCCGCACGCACGATGTTCGAACTGTCGCACGACGACGCCCGTCTGACCGTGCACGAAATGGATGCATGGGACTTCGTCAACGATCGCGCCAACCACGGCACGATCGGCGCGTTGCAGATCGACGTCTACGATGCCACCGCGCGTGGCCCGGTGCTCGACAGCGTCGGCTTCTACCGCGCGGTGCGCGCGTGCCTGACCGAGGCGGGCGTCGTGACGGTGAATCTGTTCGGCGATCATCCGAGCTTCGTGCGCAATATGAAGCGTCTGAACGAAGCCTTCGACGGCCGTGTGGTCGCGCTGCCGGAAGTGCATGACGGCAACCGCATCGCCATCGCGTTCTCGGGCCCGGCGCTCGACGTGCCGTTCACGACGCTGCAAGCGCGTGCGAAGCTGATCGAAGCGGAACTCGGCTTGCCGGCGCGCAAGTGGATCAAGGGTCTGCAGGAATCGACCGGACAGAACGGCAGTTCGTTCTCGATCTGATGTGAAAACGGGTCGGGCCGCTTAAGGCCGTGTAAGGCTGGTCCGACCCAGGCTTCCCCGTTGCGCTCATGCGACGGTTTCCCAACCGCTTCCCCCGTGCATTGTCCGGCTGGTTCGATATCCCCGGATACCCAGGACGCATCGCTCCCATCGGCGCCCCGGCCCCCCGCGTCCGGCGCCCTCGCGGCCACCCCTCATCTCTGCTAAACCGCCGCCCCGCGCGCCCCAGCAGCACATTTGCGCCTCGGGTCGTCCCTGCTTGACCGGACGTTCTCGGCTCCTATACTCTTTCGAAGCTTTCGGGGTACCCGTGGCCTACCTGCGACGGGACATCCACCACCCGTCCACACACGGGCCAACATTTCAATAATAGGGAAGAGGAGACGTCATGGCTCACGACGCCGACGCGAACAAGGCCAGCAAGCACTGGCTCTGGTTGCTGCTGTTGCCCTGGATCGCGATGATCTGGGTGCCGTCATATAACAAGGTCGAACCGCAGCTGTTCGATTTTCCGTTCTTCTACTGGTACCAGCTGCTGTGGGTGTTGATCAGCGCGATCATCACGGCGCTCGTGTACTTCAAGACCAAGATCCGCTCGACGGGCAGCTCGCAAGGGGGCGCACGATAATGAACGCCACCGCAACATTCGTCTTCGTCCTGTTTTTTATCGGCGTCACCATTCTCGGCTTTGTCGCGGCTCACTGGCGCAAGGGCGACTTGGCCCATCTGGAAGAGTGGGGCCTCGGCGGCCGGCGCTTCGGCACCATCGTCACCTGGTTCCTGCTGGGCGGCGACCTGTACACCGCTTACACCTTCATCGCCGTGCCGGCGTTGGTGTTCGGTGCGGGCGCAACGGGTTTCTTCGCGCTGCCGTACACAATCCTTATCTATCCGTTCGCGTTCGTCGTGTTCCCGAAACTGTGGAGCATCGCCAAACGTCAGGGTTACGTGACATCGGCCGACTTCGTGTCTGCTCGCTATGGCAGCCGCATGCTGGCGCTGGCGATCGCCGTGACCGGCATTGTCGCGACGATGCCGTACATCGCGCTGCAACTGGTCGGTATCGAAGTGGTGATCGGCGCGCTGGGTTTCGACACCAAGGGCTTCGTCGGCGATCTGCCGCTGATCATCGCGTTCGCGATTCTGGCGGCCTACACGTACACGTCGGGTCTGCGCGCGCCGGCCATGATCGCGGTCGTCAAGGACGTGCTGATCTATATCGTGATCTTCGCCGCGATCATCGTGATTCCGCCGCAATTGGGCGGCTTCGGCCATATCTTCAGCGTGGTGCCGCCTGCCAAGCTGCTGCTGAAGGCACCGGACGTGTCGAGCCTGAACGGCTACAGCGCGTACGCGACGCTTGCGGTGGGTTCGGCGCTTGCGCTGTTCCTGTATCCGCACTCGATCACCGCGGTGCTGTCGTCGAAGTCGGGTAACACGATCCGCCGCAACATGGCGATGCTGCCGGCCTACTCGCTGGTGCTCGGCCTGCTCGCGCTGCTGGGCTTCATGGCGCTGGCTTCGGGTGTGAAGGACATGCCGGAATTCGCGCCGTACTTCAAGGCGTTCGGCCCGAACTTCGCGGTGCCGGCGCTGTTCCTGCACTTCTTCCCGTCGTGGTTCGTCGGCGTGGCCTTCGCGGCGATCGGTATCGGCGCGCTGGTGCCGGCGGCGATCATGTCGATTGCGGCAGCGAACCTGTACACGCGCAACATCCACAAGGAGTTCGTGAACCGCAACATGTCGCATGAGCAGGAAACCAACGTCGCGAAGCTGGTGTCGCTGATCGTCAAGGTCGGCGCGGTCGCGTTCATTCTCGGTCTGCCGCTCACGTACGCGATCCAGCTGCAACTGCTGGGCGGTATCTGGATCATCCAGACGCTGCCGGCCATCGTGCTGGGCCTCTACACGCGTGTGCTCGACTACCGCGGCCTGCTGATCGGCTGGGCGGTCGGTATCGCAACCGGCACGTGGATGGCGATCTCGCTGAAGCTGGCGGGCTCGATCTTCACGATCCACCTGTTCGGCATGGCGATTCCGGGCTACGCGGCGGTGTGGTCGCTGATCGTCAACCTGGTGGTGTCGGTGGTGGTGAGCCTGCTGGTGCGCGCGTTCGGCATGCAGCGCGCCGAGGACCGTACCCGCCCGGAAGATTATCTGGACGTGGTCGAAGGCTAAACCAGCCGTTCCATCTCGCCGGAAAAGCAACGCCCGCAGACAAAAGTTTGCGGGCGTTTGTCTTTCCAGGGCACTCCAGGGCAGGATAGCGGAACCGTCCTTCAAAGCGTCCGTCGCGCGAGCCATGGCTTCTGCCGATTCCCCCCGCGTCCTTGTCCGCCGCTCGGCCATCAGCCGCATGGTGCGCACGATCACGTCGCCGTACTACCGCTATCGCCACGCAAAGGTGCTGCATAGTCTGCGGGTCGGCGTCGCGATGCTGGTGTCGATTCTCGCAACCACCGGGATCGACATTCCCCACGGCATCTGGTCGTCGGTGACCTTGTTGGTGGTGATCGGCGGCTTGCAGCATCACGGCAACATCCGCAAGAAGGCCGCCGACCGGGCGGCGGGAACGCTGCTCGGCGCGGTGATCGGGCTTCTGCTCATCCTCACGCAGAACCTGACCGGCTCGCTGCCGCTCACCTATGTGCTGATGTCGATTGTCGCGGGGATCTGCGCGTGGTTCGCGATTGGATCGTCGGGGTATATCGGCCTGCTGACGGCAATCACGATGTGCATCGTCGCGGGCCATGGCGACAATCTGATCGACGTCGGTCTATGGCGCACGCTGAACGTGCTGATCGGCATTGTGATCGCGCTGGCGTTTTCGTTCGCGTTGCCGTTGCACGCGACCTATTCGTGGCGCTATGGGATCGCCGACAATCTGCGCGACTGTGCGCGGATCTACACCCGTTTGCTGGAAGGCGAAACGATCAGCGAAGAGGAACAGGTCAAACGCTTCCTCGCGATCAACAAGCGGCTGGTGCAGTTGCGCTCGCTGATGCCTTCGGTGGCGAAGGAGATCGACGTGCCGCAGGCGAAGCTCGAAGAGATCCAGCGCTTACATCGTTCGGTGCTCAGTTCGCTGGAGTTGCTGGCGACCGGCCCGCTGATGCGCGCCGACGCCGCGGCGCGCGCCGCGTATGCGCGGGAGTGCGGCGTCGAGGTGCACGCCGTGCGCGGCATGCTGTTGGCGATCGCGCGCGGCCTGCGCTTTGGCCGCGCGACGCACTTCGGCATTCCGGCTGCAACGCCGCTCACCGAGGTGTGCGGTGGCGCGGCGCTTGACTTGCCACCCGACTTGCAAGGGCCGTATTGGCTCGGGCAGCGCCTTGCCGAACAGGTGGACCGGCTGCGCGCTTTGCTGTTGGAGACTGAGCCGAACTGGAACATCGAACGGCATTCGCGCAGTTTGCTGAAGGGTTAGGGCGCAACGCTCAGGGCCGCGCGCCCCTTCCCGATCTGCCGCTCACGATTTATGCTCTTCCGGCACGCCCACCATCCAGGCGAGACCGAAGCGGTCCACCAGCATCCCGAACCCTTTGCTCCAGAAGGTGGGCTGAAACGGCATCATGACCTGTCCGCCGTCGGCGAGCGCATCGAAGTATTTTTTCGCCGAGGCGTCGTCGTCGGCCGTGAGCGACAGGCTGAAACCGTTCATCGAGCCTGAGTCGGGGTCGCAGTGGCCGTCGGACGCCATCCAGATCGTCGAGCCGAGCTTGATGGCCGCGTGCATGATCTTGTCCTCGATGCCGGGACGTATCCCCGCTTGCGCATCGGGCGGCGCGTCCTTGTAGCGCATCTGGAATGTGATTTCGGCGCCGAGCTTCTCGCAGTAATACTTGAGCGCTTCTTCACAGCGGCCGTTGAAAAATACGTAAGGCTGAACGTACATGATCGTCTCCCGGGATATGGGTCAGCGGCGCCGCGTTCCTTCGGCATATGGCAGCGAGGGAGCAGCGTGTAGACGATTGTAGTCGTCCGCTAGAGTAGCGATTGTGACGTTATTTCGTAAGGCGTCGCGGTATGGGCAGGTGTCGGACGTGAGCCGGCGGTAAACGGCACGCGGCCCTGAACCGGAAGGTTCAGGGCCGCGTATTTGGACTAGCTGTGCGGGACGATGTGCGCGGCCACATACGCGACCGCGGCCGCGCATTCAAGCCACGAAGGCTGGACTTAACGCAGCGCTTCGATCAACTTTTCCAGCTTGACCGCGTCTGCCGCGAACGCGCGGATGCCTTCAGCGAGCTTTTCGGTCGCCATTGCTTCGTCGTTGACGAGGAAGCGGAACGACGATTCGTCGACCGGCACGCGTTCGATGTCCACGCCCTTGCCCATTTCGGGCGACAGCTTGCGCTCGACCGTTTCGGTGCTCTCCTGCAGCTTTTGCAGCAGATCCGGGCTGATGGTCAGCAGATCGCAGCCAGCCAGTTCCAGAATCTGGCCCGGGGTGCGGAAGCTCGCGCCCATCACCTCGGTCTTGTAGCCGAACTTCTTGTAGTACGCGTAAATGCGGCGCACCGATTTGACGCCCGGATCGTTGGCGCCGCCGTCTTTCGCTTCGTCCCACGCGCTGCCGGCGTTCTTCTTGTACCAGTCGTAGATGCGGCCGACGAACGGCGAGATCAGTTGCGCGCCTGCTTCGGCACAGGCAGCGGCCTGCGCGAGCGAGAACAAGAGCGTCATGTTGCAGTGGATGCCTTCCTTTTGCAGCACCTCGGCGGCGCGGATGCCTTCCCACGTGGAGGCCAGCTTGATCAGCACGCGCTCGCGGCCGATGCCGTGGTCTTTGTACAGGGCGATCAGCTCGCGGCCCTTGGCGATCGACGCTTCGGTGTCGAACGACAGGCGTGCATCCACTTCGGTCGACACGCGGCCCGGGATGATCTTGAGAATTTCGGTGCCGAAGGCGATCAGCAACTGGTCGATGATGGCGCCGACCGGCTTCGACGCATGCGCCTTCACGGTCTTTTCGAGCAGCGGCTTGTAGTCGTCTTTCTGGACGGCTTTCAGAATCAGCGAGGGATTGGTGGTCGCGTCCTGTGGCTTGTACTGGGCAAGCTGCTGGAAGTCGCCGGTATCGGCCACGACGGTGGTGTATTGCTTGAGTTGGTCGAGTGCGGTTGTCATGTTCGAGCCTTCATGGCGCGCGTGCGCCGTGGTTCAGGAGAAATGAGATCGCCACCGGACGGAAAAGACAAACCGTTCCGGCGGCCGCGGGTCACGCTGCAGCGTCTGCCCGTCATGTTGCCGGGGAATTTTGACGGAAAGCGCTGCCGGATGCTTCTATTCTATGGCGGATCGTCTGACGCAGTATTGACACTTGCTGCCGGCGATCCGTTCACAGGGATTTTGGGTGCCGATTTCCGCCGACGATTCAGGCGCGCCGGGCGTTCAAGCACCAGTTGCGTCAGCACGCCCGCCACCAGCCCCCAGAACGCCGAGCCGATCGACAGCAAGGTGAGGCCGGAAGCCGTCACCATAAACGTCACCAGCGCCGCCTCGCGCTGCTTCAGATCCTGCATGGCATTGGCGAGCCCGCTCATGATCGAGCCGAATAGCGCCAGCGCCGCAACGGAGACCACCAGCGCCTTCGGCAAGGCGGCGAACAATGCGGCGATGGTCGCGCCGAAAATACCGGCAATCAGATAGAAAATACCGCACCAGACTGCCGCGGTGTAGCGTTTGTCGCGATTTTCGTGCGCTTCGGGGCCGGTACAGATCGCCGCCGTGATCGCCGCAAGATTGATGCCGTGCGAGCCGAAGGGCGCGAGCAGCAGCGAGGCGATGCCGGTTGTCGAAATCAGCGGCGCGGAGGGCGTGGTGTAGCCGTCCGCGCGCAGCACGGCGATGCCCGGCACGTTCTGCGAGGCCATCGCGACGACGAAAAGTGGAATGCCGATACTGATGCCCGCCGCGACCGAAAACACCGGCATCGTGAACACCGGGTGAGCGAGCGCGACGTGAAAGCGGCTGAAGTCGAGCAGCCCGAGCGCACCGGCGGCGATTGTGCCGACGATCAGCGTCGTCACGATCGCGTAGCGCGGCGCGAGGCGTTTGACGATCAGATAGGTGAAGAACATTGCCAGCACGAGCGCGGTCTGGAACTGTGCGGCGCGGAAAATCTCGATGCCGATCTCGAACAGAATGCCCGCCAGCAAAGCGGAAGCGATGCCTGCCGGGATTTTCTTCATCAGCGTGTCGAACCAGCCGGTCAGGCCGACCACCGTCAGCAGCACCGCGCAGACGATAAACGCGCCGATCGCCTCAGGGTAGGTCACGTGTGGCAGCGACGACACCAGCAGCGCCGCGCCGGGCGTCGACCAGGCAATCACGATCGGCGCGCGAAAGCGCAGTGAAAGGCCGATCGTGCAGACGGCCATGCCGATCGACAACGCCCAGATCCACGACGAAATCTGCGCATCGCTGAGATGGGCTGCCTGGCCGGCCTGGAACATTAGCACGAGCGAACTCGTGTAGCCCGTCATCATCGCGACGAAGCCGGCGACGAGGGTGGACAGGGACGTATCGGCAAACGGTTTGAGCGGCCCGGGGTGCACGTCGGCAGGGGACAAATCGGGCGATGAAGACGGACTCATGCAGAAGCTTTCTTATAGTTGGAGAAAAACGTGATCTGATTACTTGCTCAACATGCGCATCGCCGATTCGAGTCCGGCGAGGGTGAGCGGATACATGCGGTGGCCGAGCACTTCGCGGATCGCGCTGACCGACTGCCGGTACGCCCACAAACCTTCGGGCTCCGGATTGAGCCACGCGTAATGCGGGAAATGATCGGCGAGGCGGCGCAGCCACACGGCGCCGGCTTCAGCGTTGTTGTACTCGACCGAGCCGCCCGGTTGTAGCACTTCGTACGGGCTCATGGTCGCGTCGCCGACGAAGATCAGCTTGTAGTCGGGCGTGAACTTGTGCAGCAGGTCCCACGTCGGCATGCGCTCGGCGTGACGGCGGCGATTGTTCTTCCACAGGAAGTCGTACACACAGTTGTGGAAGTAATAGAACTCGAGATGCTTGAATTCGGCCTTGGCGGCGGAAAAGAGCTCTTCGGTGCGCTTGATGTGATCGTCCATCGAGCCGCCCACGTCGAGCAGCATCAGCACTTTGACCTTGTTGTGCCGCTCCGGCACCATCTTCAGATCGAGCCAGCCGGCGTTCGCCGCGGTGCTGCGGATCGTGTCGGGCAGATCGAGCTCTTCTGCCGCGCCTTCGCGGGCGAAACGGCGCAGGCGGCGCAGCGCGACCTTGATGTTGCGTGTGCCGATTTCGACCTGGTCGTCGTAGTCGCGATAGGCGCGTGCTTCCCACACCTTCACCGCCGTGCGTTGACCCGCCGCATCGCCGCCGATGCGCACACCCTCAGGGTTGTAGCCGCCGTTGCCGAACGGCGAGGTGCCGCCCGTGCCGATCCATTTGTTGCCGCCTTCGTGGCGCTCTTTCTGTTCGTCGAACAGTTCCTTCAGGCGCTCCATCAGCTTGTCGAGGCCGCCCATCGCTTCGATCTGCGCTTTTTCTTCGGGCGACAGATCGCGTTGCAGCTTCTTCTTCAGCCAGTCGAGCGGAACGTCGAACGCGAGCTCCGAGGCTTGCGCGACGCCGTTGAAATACGCGCCGAACGCCTGGTCGAACTTGTCGAAATACTGCTCGTCCTTGACCAGCGTGATGCGTGCGAGATAGTAGAACTCGTCGAGCGACGGCGCGATCACATTGGCTTTGAGCGCTTCGAGCAGCGTCAGGTATTCCTTCACCGACACCGGCAGTTTGGCGGCGCGCAGCGAGTAGAAGAAGTCGATCAGCATGCTGTGTCCTCGGCGGCGGCGAGTGGGCGGTGCGCCGCGCTCATCAACGGGTATTCGCGATCAGTCAACGATTCGTCAACGGGTAATCAACGGTTGTTGCGGTTCATGAAGATCAGCCGCTCGAACAGGCTCACGTCCTGCTCGTTCTTCAGGAGCGCGCCGTGCAGCGGCGGGATGATCTGCTTCTGGTCGGACGAGCGCAGCGCTTCGGGCGGAATGTCCTCGGCAAGCAGCAGCTTGAGCCAGTCGAGCAGTTCCGACGTGGACGGCTTCTTCTTCAGACCGGCGACGTTGCGCAACTCGAAGAAACTCTGCATCGCCGCGGCGAGCAGTTCCTTCTTGATGCCGGGGTAGTGCACCTCGACGATCTGCTGCATCGTCACCGGGTCGGGGAATTTGATGTAGTGGAAAAAGCAGCGGCGCAGGAACGCGTCGGGCAGCTCCTTCTCGTTGTTCGACGTGATGATCACGAGCGGGCGCTGTTTCGCGCGGATCAGCTCGTGGGTCTCGTACACGTAGAACTCCATCCGGTCGAGCTCGCGCAGCAGGTCGTTCGGGAATTCGATGTCAGCCTTGTCGATCTCGTCGATCAGGAGCACCGTCTGCTCCTCAGACTCGAACGCCTGCCACAGCACACCCTTGACGATGTAGTTGCGGATGTCCTTGACGCGCTCGTCGCCGAGTTGCGAATCGCGCAGGCGCGATACCGCGTCGTACTCGTACAGGCCCTGCTGGGCCTTGGTGGTGGACTTGATATGCCATTGCAGCAGCGGCATGCCGAGCGCGGCGGCGACCTCTTCCGCGAGCATGGTTTTGCCGGTGCCGGGTTCGCCCTTGATCAGCAACGGGCGCTTCAGCGTCATCGCGGCGTTGACCGCGAGCTTGAGGTCGTCGGTGGCGACGTACTGCGATGAGCCTTCAAAACGCATGGCGAGATGCTCTTTTCTGGGAAAAAACCCAGTATAAGTCAGAAGGCCTGTTGGGCTGAATCAGCCTGGCGTAAGGTGTCACCCGCGGTGCTGGACGCCGGTTCACGTGCATACGCGGCGTTCGCGAGCAGTCCGTGCTCGCCCGGCGTGCCCGGTGGGTGGGCGCGCCGGGCGTCGTGGGCGCAGCGGGCAGCACGCAGCGGACGGCGCGAGGCCATGCGGAGCCGGTGCGGCGGAGCAAAATGGCGCCAGCAGCGGCTTTGCGGCGGCCGGATAGGCTTCTGGCCCCGCGCGGTGGACGTTCGGCGCGGCGTCGCGGTACAATTAGCCCGATTTTTTTGGCCTGCGTGGCTACCCATAAGAATAACGGCGCGGGCCGTTGCCTTTTCGGGCGCCCGTTTCCCCTCAAGCCAGGTTACATGCTATGAATAAATTCGTTGGCAAACACGTCGTGATCGCAGCGCTGTCGGTGCTCGCGGGCTATGCGGCCAGTGCGCAGGCAGCGGATGTCGTCGGCAACGCGAAGGCGGGCCAAGGCAAGGTCGCGATGTGTATTGGCTGCCACGGCATCCCTGAATACCGCACGGCTTACCCTGAGGTCTACCGCGTGCCCATGCTCGGCGGCCAGAATCAGGCGTACCTCGAGAATGCCCTGCACGGCTACAAGAAGGGCGACCGCCATTTCGAAACGATGCGCGCGATCACCGCGTCGCTGTCTGATCAGGACATCGCTGACATCGCTGCCTACTACGCAGCGCAAAATTCCTCTTCGAAGAGCAATCCCGACAAGTGATCGGCTTCGGTCATCCAGGCGGTCACTCGGCTATTTATATTCGCGGGATAGGAGAATTCATGAATAAGCCCCAACAGGCACTCCACACGGTGTTCAAGGCTGCATGTGCGTCGGCGGCAGTTATCGGTCTGTTTGCTGCGAACGTCGCGCACGCCGCTGACGCCGGCAACGGCAAGGTGCTGGCTAACACCCACAACTGCGCGGCCTGCCACGGCGTCAACCTGAACAATCCGGTGAGCCCGGAATATCCGAAGCTCGCGGGTCAGCATTCCGACTATGTCTACTGGGCGTTGCGTCAGTATCAGATGGGCAACGGTAACCCGCACCTCGGTCGCAACAACGCGATCATGCAGGCGCAGGTCCAAAGCCTCTCGCCAAGCGACATGAAAGACATCGCGGCCTACATCGAATCGCTGGACGGCGCGCTGGTGCAGAAGAAGTAATCGCGCTGCGCTGCTTTTGCACGGTTTCAGATTGAACAACACCCCGCTTCGGCGGGGTGTTGTGCTTTTGGAGCTAGGGTTTGTGCGGGGGGCGGGTTCGGCTAGCGTGCTAACGGGCGCTGAGTCGCCCTGCTTGCCTTAGTCTCAGTCCCGCGTGGCGCGCTGCTCGATGCGCTGCAAATACGCGTCCGTGTCAGGCGGGGTGCCGGTGCGTTGTGCTTCCCAGATGGTTTCGCCGAGGCAATCCATGATCGCGTGCTGCGCTTCGTGGGTCGAGCCGAGCCGGGCGGCCAGCCGCTCGTGCGCCGCGCGGATGCCCGGCGGCTGGTCGATCGACAACTGTTCGGTGATCGCCAGATGCATCGATAGATGCAGGAACGGGTTGGTCTGGCCGCGTTCGGGCGAGTAATCCTGAGCCTGGGCGGCTTCCGTGCTGGTGAGGTCGGCGTGATATTCCGGATGCTCGACGATCCAGTCGGCGGCGATCGCTTCGAGCGGCGTCAGAATCTCGCCTTGACGCTGCTTGCGCCAGGTGTCGGTGAAAAATTGGCGGACTTCGTCGCGGCTGGGATTGAACATCGTGGGGGCGGTGTGTTGAGTGTGAGGCGGGCTGGAAGGGGGTGATTTTACGCCGAGGCAGGGCGGCTTGCTGGCGGCGCGTCAGTGGACCGGAGCGCAGCGGAGGCCGCGGGCGCGCTGAGTGCGAGCCGCCGTACGCGCCGGACAAACGCGCGGCGGCGATGCGGCGTTCGCTCGTCTGGTCGTCCGCTCATCCGCTCGCCGAACGGTTCCGCCCTCAAAGATCCGGCGGCGGTGTCTTGGGCCGGAATTCGCAGAGCGGCTCGATCGCGCAGTGCCAGCATTCCGGACGGCGCGCTTTGCATACGTAACGGCCATGCAGGATCAGCCAATGGTGGGCGTCCTGCTTGAACTCGGCGGGCGTGAATTTCTCCAGCGCCACTTCAACCGCGCGCACGTCTTTGCCAGGTGCGAGGCCGGTTCGATTCGCAACCCGAAAGATATGTGTATCGACAGCGATGGTCGGATGACCGAACGCCGTGTTCAGGATCACGTTCGCCGTTTTTCGGCCGACCCCCGGCAAGCTCTCGAGCGCTTCACGATCTTCCGGTACTTCGCCGCCGTACTGGTCGAGCAGAATGCGGCAGGTTGCGATCACATTCTTCGCTTTGGTCCGATAGAGGCCAATCGTCTTGATGTAGCCGGTCACCCCTTCTTCGCCGAGATCGAAGACCTTCTGCGGTGTGTTCGCGACCGGGAACATCTTGCGCATTGCCTTGTTCACCGACACGTCGGTAGCTTGCGCCGACAGTAGTACGGCAATCAGCAGTTCGAACGGTGTGGTGTACTCGAGCTCGGTCGTGGGATGCGGGTTGAGACTCTGAAGCGTCTCGTAGATGGCGCGGCGTTTGTTCGCGTTCATGCGCGGCGTGGAGTTAGAGGTTAGCGCTTCGTTGGCGGAAATTCTGTGTTACCCGGGGTGTTACCCCCGGAGTTACCCGCGGTGTTGTCCGCAGCGAGTCCGAGACGGCGGCGGCGTGCTTCGGCGGCGTCGATCTGTGCCTGCACGTCGGCGCTGACGCGCTCGGTGTTCTGCGGACCTTGGCCCTTGGCGGCCAACTCTTCTTTCTTCTGGCGTGCACGCTCGAGCGCGGCCTGGATGATCGCGCGTTTCTTCGCTTCGGCGGAGTCCGCTGCGGGTGCGGCGGGCGTTGCCGCAGCACCGGTTTCCATCACCTGAGCAGGCGCGCTGCTGACCGCTCGCCGCGCTGCAGCACGCGCCTCGGCCGCTTCGCGTTCGCGTGCGAGACGGGCTTCACGCCGGTTGTGACGCTCGCGCGCGGCGTCAGCCTGGCTCTGGCTCCATGCGTCCCAGCCGGTTGCTTCACCGGTGACCGGTGGCATCGCAATGCAGTCGACCGGGCAGGGCGGCACGCACAGGTCACAACCGGTACAGAGCTCGGCGATCACCGTGTGCATCTGTTTCGGTGCACCAACTATTGCATCGACCGGACAAGCCTGCATGCACAGCGTGCAGCCGATGCAAACTTGTTCGTCGATAACCGCCAACGGGCGCGGCCGTTCGACGCCGTTGGCGGAATTGAGCGGGATCACCGGCTTGCCGAGCAGTGCGGCGAGGCGCGCGATGCCTTCGGCGCCACCCGGCGGGCACTGATTGTAGTTAGCCTCGCCATGGGCGACGGCTTCGGCATACGGACGGCATGCGGGATAACCGCACTTCGTGCATTGCGTTTGGGGTAGCAGATCTTCGATGCGATCTGCGAGTGTTCTGGAATCGGTCACGGTCACGACGTTGGGGCTTGCCTCGTGGCCGCACAGTTTGCCGAGCGCGGGTTAGGGAAAACACGCGGCAGACCGGGGCAACACAAAAGCGCTGCGAAAGCGGGCAAACACGCGTCAATATAGGCAAATACAGACACGAATAGAGGCGCGAATTTGTGCAACTAAGGCTGCAACTAAGCGCAAGCGCTGGGCTTGAACTAAATAGCACATTATCGCCGATTTCCCCAATTGCCATCCGCAATCCATGTGCCATAATCGAAGCGCTTTTTCGAAAGACCGCAGAAGGGTGTTCCCCCAACCAGCCCGTTCAGTGCTGTCGGTGCAAGGCCCGAGGAGAGGCCGGCGGCGCGATCCGGATAACGCGGCTCACGAAGACGATGCCACCATGAATCAGCCGAAAATCAAAAGAGATCCTGAAGGCACGCGGCGCCGCATTCTGCTTGCGGCGGCCGAAGAGTTTGCAAATGGAGGGTTGTTCGGCGCACGCGTCGATCAGATCGCCCGCCGCGCGGAAACTAATGAACGCATGCTCTATTACTACTTCGGTAGCAAGGAGCAGCTTTTCACGGCTGTACTCGAGCACGCATTTAGCGCGCTCAATGAAGCGGAGCGAACGCTCGAACTGAACGGTATCGCACCCGTCGAGGCTGTTACGCGTCTCGCGCATTTTGTTTGGGATTACTACCGCGATCATCCCGAGTTGCTGCGTCTCGTCAACAACGAGAATCTGCATGAGGCACGCTACATGCAGAAGTCGACGCGCATCCGCGAAATGATCTCACCGATCGTCGCCACGCTCGGCAGCATTCTGGAGCGGGGTCAACGCGCGGGCTTGTTTCGCACCAATGTCGATCCATTGCGCTTTTACGTGACGCTGTCCGGCATGGGCTACTACATCGTGTCGAACCGCTTCACGCTTGAAGCAACTCTTGGTCGCGATTTCAGCAGTGCGAGTGAGCGCAGCGAAGTCGTCCAGATGAACACCGAGTTGCTGCTGGCGTATCTGTTGCGGAAGTAAGCCGCAACGCGGCCGCGCATCGACGGCATAAGAAGCGACAAGAAAGCAGCAAAAGAAGCACCAGAAACGACAACGGCCTCTGAAGAAGAGGCCGTTGCTTATCTCTGCGTGCGGGGTGCTCAGGCTTCGACTTTTTCCTTCGCTACCTTCGGCGCCTTGTTGTGCTCGAGGATGAAGTCGCGCAACTGCGGATAGATGATGGTGCGCCAGCGGCGGCCCGAGAAAATGCCGTAGTGGCCGCATTTTTCCGCGGTGAAGTGGCGCTTGTTCTTCTCCGGAATGCCGCTGCACAACCCTTGCGCGGCGAACGTCTGACCGTCGCCGGAGATATCGTCCAGCTCGCCTTCGATCGTGAAGAGCGCGGTCTTCGTGATGTCCTGCGGGCGTACACGTTCGCCGGCGACATCCCACGTACCTTCGGCCAGACTGAATTCCTGGAACACCACGCGGATCGTGTCGAGGTAATAGTCCGCGTCCATGTCGAGCACAGCGTTGTACTCGTCGTAGAAGCGGCGATGTGCTTCCGCGTCGTCTTCGTCGCCGCGCAGCAGGCTCTGGTAGAAGTCCCAGTGCGAGGCTGCATGGCGCTCAGGATTCATTGCCACGAAGCCGGTGTGCTGCAGGAAGCCCGGGTAAACCTTGCGGCCCACGCCCGGATAGTTCGGCGGCACCGTGAAGATCACGTTGTTTTCGAACCATTCGTACGAGTGCTGCGTGGCGAGCGAGTTGACCGAGGTCGGGCTCTTACGCGCGTCGATCGGGCCGCCCATCATGGTCATGGTGCGCGGCGTGTCTTCGCCGCGGCTCGCCATCAGCGAAATGGCGGCGAGCACCGGAACGGTAGGCTGGCAGACCGAGATCACGTGCAGATTCTTCGCGCCGATGTGGCGGATGAATTCCTGGATGTAGGCGATGTAATCGTCGAGATGAAACTCGCCTTCTTCGAGCGGCACCATGCGTGCATCGATCCAGTCGGTCAGGTAGACCTTGTGGTCTTGCAACAACGTGCGCACGGTATCGCGCAGGAGCGTAGCGTGGTGGCCTGACAACGGTGCGCACACCAGCACGACCGGCTCATCTTTCAATTGGGTAACAGCGTCGCTGTCGTCCGCGAAACGCTTGAAGCGCATCAGGCGGCAAAACGGTTTTTCGATGATCGTTTGTTCGATGATCGGAATGTTATGACCGTCTTTGACAATCTGATGAAGGTTGAACTCAGGCTTTTCGTAATCTTTGCCAAGCCGGTAGAGCAGTTCGTAACCGGCCGAGAGGCGTGTGGCACCGGGCACATAGGCTAGCGGGCTGGCGGGATTCGCGAACGATTTCGACGCGGCCTGGGCCCAGGCGGTGAGGGGGCTCAACATCGCCCGCTGGAATTCGTGCAATTGGTAGAGCATGGGTGCTCCGTTTAAGCGGTTCGCATGGGGCTTGGCAAACACGCGTGTGGCGTTGCGGCAGGCCGTATTGGTTGTAGGCGCATTGATTTTCGGCCAACAGTCTGCTGGATCATACTGAACAAAGCGTACTTGTGCAATGCAGCAATTTGCGCGCGGGCTGCGCGCAAACTGTCATTAAATCATGGTACTGACGATGCTGCCGCGCCGCTATCGGGGGTTGCCGCAGCCTCAAGTTCCTCAGCCAGCGTGCCGATATGGGGCGGCTGCCCGGTGGCCTGAGCCATGGCCTGTTCGTGCTTCATCAGGTTCAAACCGGTGTGCACCAGCGCCACATGGGAAAATGCTTGCGGAAAATTACCGACCAGGCGTTTCGCTGCCGGATCGTACTCTTCCGCCAGCAAACCGACGTCATTGCAGAGGCCGAGCAGCCGTTCGTACATCGCGACGGCTTCGTCGATGCGGCCTTGCAGCGCCAGGTTGTCCACCATCCAGAATGAGCACGCGAGGAAGGTGCCTTCGCCGGGCGGCAGACCGTCGTCGTATTCCGTGGTGCGGTAGCGCATCACGAAGCCGTCGTGCATCAGATCTTTTTCGATCGCGGACACAGTGCCTTTGACGCGCGGATCCGTCGGTGGGAGGAAGCCGACCAGCGGCATCAGTAGCACGCTCGCATCGAGCTGATCGCTGCCATAAGATTGGGAGAACGCGTTGAGCGCCGGATTCCACGCCTTCGCGCAGACTTCCGCGTGGATTGTCGCCCGGGTTGCGCGCCATTCATCGAGCGGGCCTTCCAGCTTGAACATTTCGGCGGAGCGGATGGCGCGGTCGTAGGCGACCCACGCCATCACCTTGGAGAAGGTGAAGTGCTGGCGGCCGCCGCGCGTTTCCCAGATGCCTTCGTCCGGCTCTTGCCAGATCGTGTCGAGATGGGTGAGCAACGCGCGCTGCACGTTCCATGCGGTGTCGTCCGCTTGCAAGCCGCCGACGCGTGCGAGATGCAGCGCGTTCATCACTTCGCCGTAGACGTCGAGCTGGCGCTGCCCGACCGCGTTGTTGCCGATCCGCACGGGTTTGGCGTCCTGATAACCCGGCAGCCAGTCGATTTCGAATTCGGGCAGGCGCCGTTCGCCGGCGATCCCGTACATGATCTGCAATTGATCCGGCGCGCCGGCCATCACGCGGCCGAGCCAGCTGCGCCAGGCGCGCGCTTCGTCGTAATAGCCGCCGCGCATCATCGCGAGCAGCGTAATGGTGGCGTCGCGCAGCCAGCAATAGCGGTAGTCCCAGTTGCGCGTACCGCCCAACTGTTCCGGCAGCGACGTGGTGGGCGCGGCGACGATGCCGCCGGTCGGCTCGTACGCCAGCGCCTTCAATGTAATCAGCGAGCGGCGGATCTGCGCGGCCCATTTGCCTTCGACGGTGCTGCGCGACGACCATTCGAGCCAATGGTTCTCGGTACGGGCGAGCGACGTGTGCGGATCGCGTCCGGGCGGAATGCGCAGGTGCGAAGCCGCATAGGCCAGTGAAAACGGCACGCGCTCGCCTTCGCTCACGGTGAACTCCGCGACCGTCTTCATGTTCTCGCCGCGCAACTCAACTGGCGTGCGCAGCACAGCGGTGTCCGGGCCGACGATCGCTTTGATGCCGCTGTCGTGCTTCAGGCGGTCCACCCACGGAATCGAAAAGCCATAGTCGAAGCGCAGCACCAGTTCCATCTGCATGCGCACCGTGCCGCGTTTGCCGACGACGATCCGCACCATCTCCGACCAGCCATTGCCCGGCGGCATGAAGTCGATCAGCGTGACCGCGCCTTCGGGCGTTTCGAAATCGGTTTCCAGGACCAGCGTCTCGCCGCGATACCGGCGTGTGATCGTGGGCGGCGTATCGGAGACTGGCGAAATCAGCCAGCGGCCATTGTCGGGCGTGCCGAGCAGGGCGGCGAAGCACGCGCCGGAGTCGAAGCGCGGCCAGCAGAGCCAGTCGACCGAACCCTCGCGGGAGACGAGCGCGGCCGTGTGGCCGTCGCCGATAAGCGCATAGTCTTCGATGAGTGCGGGCATGGGGGAGGGTGTCTGTTTTAGGCGAGGCGAAGGCCGCCTCGCTGGGGGTCATTGTGTTACCGGACTCGCGCGATGCGTTTTGGTTCAGCGCGCAATGCGGCAAAACGCGAGTTGGTAATTGTCAAATCACTGCCTACAATCAGATTTCAAGCCGACGCCCGGAGCCCTCCGGATCATGCAGCGGCCTTGCCCTGGCGAATGCAGACGCCGCTTTCGAGGATCCAAGCAATGCTGAACCCGTCGAAATCCGATTGCATCACAATTCTCTCCGCCGCCAGCGAACTCGCTGACGATTCGATGTTGCCGCTCGAACATGGCCGGTTGGGCCTGAGCCGCAACGGCATGCTGGCTGCGGCGGCCTTTCTGATCGAACGGGCCTGCTTCCGCCGTCATCAGGAAGGTGACGGCCATTATGCCGTCGGCGGATTGTCGTTGCAGGGGCGTTTGCGGCTGGATCAGCTTTCGAACGGCTGATCGTTTCTCCATTTCTCTGTTGCGCGGGCTCGCTTCATGCGGGCAGTCCGCTGTTGTCTTGCATCTGGCGCCTGGCGTCCGATGCGAATCTGTCGCGTACGTACCGCTTCGCTGTGCCACGTGTTGCATTGCGGTAGCCGCCATCAGTACGCGTGCCCTATCCCGCACCAGTCCCCCTTTCGTGCGAGACATCGCCGGGCCGGCACTGCGCCCGGTCGTGCGTCCCTTCTTGCAGCTTCCGTGGCTGACTGTTGCCGCCTAGAAGTGCGACGACCCCACGCCGAAGATCCCAATGATGCCGATGATGATCAGATAGAGCGCGACGATGTAGTTCAACAGGCGCGGCATGACAAGAATCAGAATACCGGCGATCAACGAAACCAGCGGGCCCAGGCTGAGTGTGACGTTCATGAAAACTCCGTAGTGTGGGATGGGTGAGACGCGGTTGAAAAAACGTCCCGTCAGGCGGGACAATTGTTACTCATGCGCCGGCAGGCCAGTCAACTGAACGCGGCCTGGCCTACGTGGCCCGCCGGATTCGCTGCATGATCCGACGCAACGCTTTTATACTTGCCTCGATAAAACAATTCGACCGACGGCGCGGCAGACCAGAGACACCATTACAACCGGATAACTGATGTCCAGGAGGTCATATGCTTCGTAGTCACCGTGCCGTTGTGCGTGCCGTCTCAAGCGCTCCTTTGCCTTCTGCTGCTCGATCCACCTCATGGCGCGGCGGCCGGCTAGTTCCTCTAAGCTCCGCCCGCTCGATAATAAAAGGTTTCGTGCTCATGGTCTCGATTGTTGCTTCGCATGCGTTTGCGCAAGATTCCGGCCCGGCTCCCGCCGATGGCGTCTATGACATGCTGGTCGGCACTTACACGGGGGGCAAGAGCGAAGGGATATACGTCTATCGCTTCGATACGAAGACGGGCGAAGCGACCCGCGTGTCGGTCGCGCAGACGGTCAATCCGTCGTATCTGGTGGTGAGCCGTGACCGGCGCTTCGTCTATGCGGTCAACGAATTGCCCGGCGACAACGGCCCGGCCACCCAACGCGGCGGCATCAGCGCGTTTCGCTTCGATGCCGCGAGCGGCCAGCTGAGCTTTCTCAACAAGGTCTCGGCGGACGGCAATGACCCGTGCTATCTGAGCCTGTCGCCGGACGGCAAATATCTGCTGACCGCGAACTACTCGGTGGCGGCCGATCCGGGCGGCAGCTTCGCGGTGTTCCCATTGCAGGCGGACGGCCAGGTGGGCGCGTCGGTGCTCACCGTCCACCATGAAGGCGGCGGTCCGGTGAAGGGTCGTCAGGACAACTCGCACGTTCACTCCACCGTGTTCTCGCCGGACGGTCACTATCTGTTCGCTCAGGACCTGGGCGCCGACAAGCTGTACTCGTACCGCTACACGCCGGACGGCAGCCGCGGCCTGTTCGGCCCGACCGATTGGCGCTACACGCAGGAGAAAGCGGGCACGGGCCCGCGTCACCTGGTGTTCGGCGCGGACGGCAAGCATGCGTATCTGACGAGCGAACTGGCCGCTACGGTTAGTACCTTCAACTACGCCGACGGCAAGCTCACGCAAGTGCAAACGAGTTCGCTGATCGAGCCCGGCTTCAAGGGCGCGGTAGGCGCCGCGGCCATTCATCTGTCGCCGGACGGACGCTTCCTGTACACCACCAATCGCGGCGATGCGAACGAGATCGTGATCTTCTCGGTCGATCCGACCAACGGTCATCTGAAGAAGATTGGGCACCAGTCGAGCCTCGGCAAGTCGCCGCGCGAATTCGCGATCGACCCGACCGGCAACTGGTTGATCGTCGGCAATCAGAACAGCGGCACGGTGTATGTGTTCAAGCGCGATCAGCAGAGCGGATTGCTTGAAGCGGATCCGAAGCGTATCGAGATCGATTCGCCGGTGGACTTCAAGCTGGTGTCGCCGTCTTGAGGTGGGGGCGCTGGTGATCTGAATATCGCGCGTTGAATAAAAAACGGGTCGCTTCGAGCGACCCGTTTTTTTGTCTGGCTTGTGTTGGTTGCGTTGGCGGCTACCGGCCCGTGCCGTTTATTCCGCCGGTCCCGGCGCGAGCACTTCACGGCTGCCGTTGATGCCCATCGCGGACACCAGGCCCGCCGTCTCCATCTGCTCGACGAGGCGCGCCGCGCGGTTATAACCGATGCGCAATTGCCGCTGCACCGACGAGATCGACGCGCGCCGCGTGCGCACCACGAAGGCAACGGCTTCGTCGTAAAGCGGATCGGCTTCGGCATCCGGCGTGTCGCCGAACAGATCGGGCGACGCACCTTCGGTGGCCGGGCCATCGAGAATGCCTTCCTCGTATTGCGGTTCACCGAACTGCTTCAGATACTCGACGATCCGGTGCACTTCCTCGTCGGCGACGAACGCGCCGTGCACGCGCTGCGGGTAGCCCGTGCCTGGCGGCAGGAACAGCATGTCGCCCTGGCCGAGCAGCGATTCGGCGCCCATCTGATCGAGGATCGTGCGCGAGTCGATCTTCGACGACACCTGGAACGCCACGCGCGTCGGAATGTTCGCCTTGATGAGGCCGGTGATCACGTCCACCGACGGACGCTGCGTCGCCAGAATCAGGTGAATGCCGGCGGCGCGCGCCTTCTGCGCGAGGCGTGCGATCAGCTCTTCGATCTTCTTGCCGGCGACCATCATCAGGTCGGCCAACTCGTCGATCACGACGACGATCAGCGGCAGCGGCGCGAGCGGTTCGGGTGCATCCGGGGTCAGCGAGAACGGGTTGCCGAGCTTCTTGCCCTTGGCTTCCGTATCGCGGATCTTCTGATTGAAGCCGGCCAGGTTGCGCACGCCGACTGCGGACATCAGACGGTAGCGCTTTTCCATTTCGCCGACACACCAGTTCAGCGCATTGGCGGCCAGCTTCATGTCGGTGACGACCGGCGCGAGCAGATGCGGAATGCCTTCGTACACCGACAGTTCCAGCATCTTCGGATCGATCATGATGAGCCGCACTTCTTCGGGCGTCGCCTTGTAAAGCAGCGAGCAGATCATCGCGTTGATCGCCACCGATTTGCCCGAACCCGTTGTGCCCGCAACCAGCATGTGCGGCGCCTTCGCGAGATCGGCGACCACCGGATGGCCGGTGATGTCCTTGCCCATCGCCAGCGTCAATTGCGAATGCGAGTTCTGGTAGACGTTGGCTTCGAGGATTTCGGACAGGCGGATCGTTTGCCGCTTGGCGTTCGGCAACTCGAGACCCATGCAGGTCTTGCCGGGAATCGTCTCGACCACACGAATCGACGTGAGGCCGAGGCCGCGTGACAAGTCCTTCATCAGGCCGACGATCTGACTGCCGCGCACGCCGAGCGCGGGCTCGACTTCGAAGCGCGTGATGACCGGGCCGGCCGAATGGCCGACCACCGTGACCGGCACCTTGAATTCCTGCAGACGTTGCTCGATCAGCAGGCCGGTTTCGATGAGTTTTTCTTCCGAAACGGGTTCGACGTCGGTGTCGGCGCGTGCGAGCAGATCGAGCGTCGGCAATTCCACCATCGATGCTGCGGGTGCGTGGAATTCGAAACCGTTGGCGGGGGTGTGGCCGCGCAGCGGTGTGCGCTGGATTGTGGGTTCGGTGGGTTCTGCGAGCTCTGCGGATTCCGCAGGGTCGGTGCGTTCGGTCGAGGGTTCGTCGACGATGGTGGCCGAGGTCGCTGATGCTGCCTGAGCCGCGAAGCCAGGGAAACGAACCACGTTCGACGTGTGCGATACGGCGCTTTGCGGCTCTACTGCCGCAACGATGGCCGAAGCGTCCGAAGCGGCTGACGAGTTCAAATCGTCGGCAACGTCAACTGTTTCCAACGCGTCCGATACATCCGATAGGGCAGGGGTGTCCGTCTTTTCCACATCGACTGGAGCGACAGCATCGATTCGGGTTTCCCAGGGCGCGAGCGGTTTATCGATGACGACTTCGGCAATCGGCGCGGGCGTCGCAGTGTGCGCTTGCGTCGGTTCGTCTTCGACGAGTGGTGACACGTCCGTTTGCGTGTCGCTGGCTTCCAGTTGGGCTGCGAAGATTTGAAACGGCGTGGGCGTGGGCGTGGGCACCGGCGCTTCATGCTGCGTGGCTGGTGTGTGTGCCGCAACCAACGGCGCCTGGATAACCGGCGGTTCAATCGGCCATTGCACGACGGGCTCGGTATCTTCCTCGAGCGGCGCTTCAGAAGCGGCTTCGATTCGCGGCGTTTCGACGGGTGATTGCGTCGCTGTGTGGTGGTCCGGCGCGGCCTCGACTGCGTCCTGCAAAGGCGCGCTGACATCCGGCACCGCAGCGATTTCAACATTGCTCGCATGTGAAGACGAAGCTACGTCCGATTGCCCAGCCTCGAGCGTCGGCTCGGCACCCGTCGGAGCGTCCGGAGTCGTAGTGACGACCGCATTTTCCGCGCTGCTGCGCGCGAGGCTGACGCCGGCGATGTCGGTCCAGCGCGCGGCGTTTTCCGCGATGCTGCGAAGGGTTTCCTGGACGCTGGCGGGCGGCGTTACCTTCTGTGCGGTCGCCATCGGCCGGGTATAACTCGGGGCCGGCGTGCTGAAAGAAGCCGGACTCCGCGTTGCCTGCGTAGGCGCGGCGTTGGTGTCTGCGCGCGGAGCAGGCGAGAACGGCTGCTGGGCAGTGGTGGAGCGACTTCCCGAGGATCCTGCATTGGCGGCTGAGCTCGGCATCGTCGACGGACGGCCTTCGCCAGCCGAGGCGTTCATCGCCGAACCGGCTGCCGAACCCGACGCCATCCGTGCTGCCGCCGTGATAGGTGCCGCTTGCGCTGCAGCGGCCTGCGCGGCGACCGCTCCCGCGAAACCGGCCGTACCCGCCGCCCCCGAGCCGGCGCCCGACGATCCCACCGGACGTTGCTCTCCAGCAGAACGTCGACCAACCTGCGATGCGCCATCACGAGCCGGAGTCGCTGCCGATCCTGATCCCGCTGTCGAACCAGCAGCAGATGCGGGCGCACGCGGCGCCGTTGCCGATTCACGCAACCATCCGGCCGGCGCGACCGGTTCAGCCGGCATCCATGCGCTCCGGTCCGCGTTCTGCAAGGGTGTCGGCGTCGTCGGCTGCATCGGCACTTGCCTTGGTGCCTGGCGCGGTGGCGTCGCGGCGGACGTGCGCAGCACCGGCTCTGCCTGCGTGGGCTGACTACGCGGCTTCACTACGCCGGCACGCCAGTTCGCCCCGGCGCCACGTGCAGCCGCGTCCCTGGCCGCAGCGGCACCAGCCGCACCGGCAGCCGTCGCTGCGCTGCGGCCGTTCGCCGGCGGCCGCCAGACGGTCGGGCGCGCATAACGTCCATTGCTTTTGGGCGCCATCGTATTGGTCGATGTCGACATGTGCGACGGCAAACCGTCATCCACGCTGCGATGGCGGCGCGCTTCCTCGTCGCGCCTGGCGAGGCCGCGTGACAGGCCGAGGCCGAATGCACCGTCGGCCCATACGGCGACGTCGCGCCAGCGGAAATCGATCAGCCAGGGCAGGCTGATCAGGAGCAGGGCAAGCGCCGCGAGCGGCGTGCCGATATGGCCGAGCAGATGACCGAAGCCCGCCGCCAGCGCGTGGCCGAAGCCATTCGCGCCGGCCACGCCGATCAGCGACGCCTCCAGCGTGCAGCTTGCCACCAGGACGCAGACGAAGCCGAGCCAAAGGCGGATCGTGCCGGGGCCGCGCAAGCCTGCGCCGCCCGGCAGCACCGACTTCACGAGGCGCCAGAAAAGAGGAATGAACCAGACGGCCGACCCGCCGAACCAGCCGAAAACTACCGTGTGCATACTAGACATCAACGAATGACGGACGCGCAAGAACGCAATCCGTCGAGTTTAACCGGCGAAGCCCGATGCTTCGAAGGCAGACGCAAGTATGCTTGCGTCAAATGGGAAAGCAGGCCGGCGTGCGGCCCGCCGTCGGTGAAAAACAACGGCTGCTACGGCAACGTGTGCGCGCCATGCGGACCGTGTCGACCGCAAGCGCAAATCCGCTTGCCGGTCCGCCCGGCGGTCCACCGGCCGAACCGCTCAATGGTAAGCGTACCGATTACTTGGCGCTGCGGTCGAACGTGAGCGTGTCGCCGTTATCGAGCACCAGTTGCATCTGCTGCGGCGCGCGCATCTGCACGCCGGTACGGTCGATGTGGTTCAGCGCGTCGAGATACGGAGCTTCGATCTGCCCGCCCGGCGTCGCGCATGCCATGCGCGTGCCGCCTAGGGTGCCGAAGCTGAGCTTGCCGTCTTTCAGCGCATACGAGCCCATGTAACGATTGCAGCCGGAAAAGCCGCTGGCGTGGCGCTGGCCTTTGTCGGTAGAGAGCACGAGCGTGATCGGCGCGCCCTGATCCGCGGTCGGAATCGCGCGGGCCGTGCCGTCGGCCTGTTTCCAGCCGCTGAGCACCCAACTGGTGTCGTCGAGCAACTGGGTGGCGGCCGGGTTGAACGGATCGGGCGGTGTGGCTTCCGAGTCGGGATGCTTCGGCATGGCGCACGCGCTGCATAGCGCGGCGACGCTCAACGCGGCGATGGCCGTGCGCGCATAGGGGATGAAGCGCGCAACACCTCGCGCGGAGGAGCTTTGGAGCATGACGTCGTTCCTCTTCAAACTGGCGAAGGCGTAAGGGTAACGCACTCGGCATGCCGCACGCGAGCGCGGCGTCGACGCAGCGGGTGCGGTGCGGGTTACGGTGCGGGGTGCGCATCGGGGGACGCATGTTAACATCGTGTTCTACTCAATCCCACCCTCATCCGACTTTTATCTGGAGACCCCATGCAGATCGGCCAACGGATCGGCACACCCCTTTCTGAATCCGCCACGCGCGTTATGCTGCTCGGCGCCGGCGAGCTCGGCAAGGAAGTGATCATCGCGCTGCAACGGCTGGGCGTCGAAGTGATCGCCGTCGACCGTTATCCGAATGCGCCGGGTCATCAGGTCGCGCATCGCTCGCACGTGATCGACATGACCGACCGCGCCGCCTTGCGCGCGCTGGTCGAACAGGAGCGCCCGCACCTGATCGTCCCCGAGATCGAAGCTATCGCAACCGACGCACTCGCCGCCATCGAAACCGACGGCCTCGCCGAGGTAATCCCGACCGCGCGCGCCACCCAACTCACGATGAACCGCGAAGGCATCCGCCGTCTGGCCGCTGAAGAGCTCGGTCTGCCGACCTCGCCGTACGCGTTCGCCGATTCACTCGAGGAACTGCGCGCGGGCATCGCCAAAGTCGGCTATCCGTGCGTCGTTAAGCCGGTGATGTCGTCGTCGGGCAAGGGGCAGTCGGTGCTGAAGAGCGATGCGGATGTAGAAACCGCCTGGGAATATGCGATGGCGGGTGGCCGCGTGAATCACGGCCGGGTGATCGTCGAAGGTTTTATCGACTTCGAATACGAAATCACGCAACTCACCGTGCGCGCGATCGATCCGGCGAGCGGCGAAGTCAGCACGTATTTCTGCGACCCGATCGGCCACGTGCAGGTGGCGGGCGACTACGTCGAATCGTGGCAGCCGCAGCCGATGAGCCCGCTCGCGCTGGAACGTTCGCGCGAAGTGGCGCACAAGGTCACTGCGGCATTGGGTGGCAGAGGTCTGTTCGGTGTGGAACTTTTCGTCCGCGGCGATGACGTATGGTTCTCGGAAGTGAGTCCGCGTCCGCACGATACCGGTCTGGTCACGCTGTGCTCGCAACGCTTCTCGGAGTTCGAACTGCACGCGCGCGCGATTCTCGGTTTGCCGGTGGATACGTCGCTGCGGGCGCCTGGTGCGTCGGCGGTGATTTACGGCGGGCTGGACGAAACGGCGATCGCTTTCGAAGGCGTCGCGGCGGCGTTGGCCGTGCCGAATGCGGATTTGCGGCTCTTCGGCAAGCCGGAGAGCTTCGTCAAGCGCCGTATGGGCGTGGCGTTGGCCACTGGCGAGACGACCGACGAAGCACGCTCGCGCGCGAAACAGGCCGCGGCGGCGGTGCGGCCGGTTTCCACGAAGTAAGGCGCGTTAAAGCGCTGCCTTGCGGCGCTGCAGCGTGTCGATGTGCCGTGAAGTGGAGTACCCGCGCGCTGCGCAAACCCGCCGCGCGCGAAACCCGACTCATTGAAGTTCGTTGAAGTAGAGGTACGTATGCCCCTGGAAACCCGCAAGAACGTGCGGTCTGGAAGGTTCGGCCGTCTCGGCGCACTGGGTGTGATACTCGCGCTGTGTGCAGGGATGACAGGGTGCGGCCTCGCCGCTGCGCCGTGCCGGGTGGCGTCGGCGGGACTGAAGATCGTGCCGCTGGTCGGGCACGTTGCCGCCGCGCCGACCGACGCTTGCGCCGACGTGATCGATCCATAAGCGATCCACGATCGGTTCGCGAAGGGCTCATGAGCGTTCGTTCCGGGCGCGCAACACAGCCGCAGCGCAAGGCGTGCCGTCCGTGCTTGATGTGCAACAACAATC
The DNA here is from genome assembly GCF_030464795.1 of Paraburkholderia sp. SECH2. Lineage (NCBI taxonomy): Bacteria > Pseudomonadati > Pseudomonadota > Betaproteobacteria > Burkholderiales > Burkholderiaceae > Paraburkholderia > Paraburkholderia sp. SECH2. Next base: position 138,544 of record NZ_JALPRH010000010.1, on the reverse strand, counting down.
GAGGCTTCGAATGAAGAAATGGCTTGTTGCAGTCACCGCGGCAGCGGGTCTTGCGGCGCTGTACGGCAATGCATGGGCCGCGCCATTGAACCTCGCCGACATTCAGGCGAGGAATCGCCAGACGCACAAATACACCTGCGCGACCGGCAAGATTCTGCAGGTGACCTACTGGAACACGGCGAACGGCCAGAGCTTCGCGCTCGTGCCCGTCAAGGGCCAGCAACTGCTGTTCGTCAATACGATCTCCGCTTCCGGCGCGAAGTATCAGGCCGGCAGCTACACCTGGTGGACCAAGGGCCCGCGCGCCGACCTGTACGACGCGACGGATGGCGAAAACGCCCCGCCGATGCTGTCCGACTGCGTCACCATCAATCGCTGAGCATGATGCGGCGTCTTTCTTCAGACACGCCGCCTGCCGCGCCTTACGTTTGTACCTGCCTTGCGGCGCTGCCCGCCTGCGCACATCCTTTCCGTTCGAGTAGTAAGCTGTCCGGCATGGCATCCGCTGTGCCCGCTGTCATTGCTGTCGGCTGTGTCGTCTCTGTCGCCGTTATGTCAGGCTGCGCTTGGCTCGCGCGGCTGTCGTCGTCTTCGATCGTCCGATATTGGACTTCAACGGGCGGGCTCATGGCCCGCGTCCGTTTCATCAAGCGAGACCCTCCATGAAAGCATCGGACCTGTTCGTCAAATCGCTGGAAGCCGAAGGTGTCGAGTACGTGTTCGGCATCCCGGGTGAAGAAAATCTCGATCTCCTCGAATCGCTGCGCCGCTCGAAAATTCGTCTGATTCTTACGCGTCACGAGCAGGCGGCCGGTTTCATGGCCGCCACATATGGACGCCTCACCGGACGCACCGGTGTGTGTCTGGCCACCCTCGGACCGGGCGCGACCAACTTCGTGACCGCTGCCGCATACGCGCAGTTAGGCGGCATGCCAATGCTGATGGTGACCGGGCAAAAGCCGATCAAATCCAGCAAGCAGGGGCATTTTCAGATCGTCGACGTGGTGCGGATGATGGAGCCGCTCACCAAGTACACGCGGCAGATCGTGTCGATCGCCAACATTCCGGCCGCGGTGCGCGAAGCGGTCCGTCAGGCCGAGGAAGAGCGGCCGGGCGCTACGCACCTCGAATTGCCTGAAGACGTCGCGCACGAAGAAGGCGACGGCCATCCGATTCCGAAGAGCTTCAGCCGCCGCCCCGTTGCCGAAGAAAAGGCCGTGGCGCGCGCGGTCGAAGCGATCACGAAGGCGAAACATCCCTTGCTGATGATCGGCGCGGGCGGCAACCGCAAGACCACCACCAAGATGTTGCGTGAATTCGTCGACCAGATCGGCATTCCGTTCTTTACGACGCAGATGGGCAAGGGTGTGATCGACGAGTCGCACCCGATGTGGCTAGGCAACGCCACCTTGTCCGACGGTGACTTCGTGCACCGCGCGATCGACCACGCGGATTGCATCATCAATGTCGGCCACGACGTGATCGAGAAGCCGCCGTTTTTCATGCGCAGCGGCGACGCCGGCGAGAAGACGGTGATTCACGTCAACTTTCTCGGCGCGGAAGTCGACACGGTGTATTTCCCGCAGATCGAGGTGGTCGGCGATATCGCCAACGCGGTGTGGCAGCTCAAGGAAAGCCTCAAGGAGCGTCAGGAACACTGGGATTTCACGCGCTTCAAGGAGATCAAGCAGCACTTCGAGGAGCATCTGGTCAAAGGCCAGCACGACGACCGTTTCCCGATGTACCCGGTGCGGATCGTCAACGACGTCTACGAGACCACGCCGGTGGACGGCATCGTGTGTCTGGACAACGGCATGTACAAGATCTGGTTCGCGCGCTACTACCGCGCACACGAGCCGAATTCGCTGCTGCTCGATAACGCGTTGGCGTCGATGGGCGCCGGCCTGCCGTCGGCGATCGCGACCAAGATCGTGCATCCGGACCGCAAGGTCATGGCGGTGTGCGGCGACGGCGGCTTCATGATGAATTCGCAGGAACTGGAAACGGCAGTGCGTCTGAAGCTCGATCTGGTGGTCCTGATTTTGCGCGACGACGCGTTCGGCATGATCCGCTGGAAGCAGGAAAACATGAACTTCCCGGACTACGGCATGACGCTGCGCAACCCGGATTTCGTCGCGTATGCAGAGAGTTACGGCGCGAAGGGGCATCGCATTGAATCGGCCGCGGAATTCGCGCCGCTGCTGCGCGAATGTTTTACGACGCCGGGCGTGCATGTGATCGATCTGCCGATCGACTACTCGGACAACGAACGTGTGCTGAATCGCGAGATCAAGCGGCTAAGCGCCCAACTATGAATGGTGCGGCCATGCTCGGCAACGGGGCCTAGCCCTTGGCCGGCTCTATGGCTGATGTCAGGCATTGGATCAAGGAGAACGCGTCATGTTGAACAAGACTTACCCGTACTACCTCGCCAACGTTGCGGTGGCCGCCAACACGGACCTCGAAGTCACGGATAAATTCAGCGGCGAAGTGGCGACCCGTGTGGCGATGGCGGACGCGGCGGCGATCGACAAAGCGATCGGCTATGCCGTCGACGCGATGCCGGCAATGCGCGCGTTCCCGCCATTCAAGCGCCAGGCCGTGCTCGAACATTGCGTGAAGCGGTTTCGCGAGCGTTACGACGAATTGGCGCTTGCGCTGTGTATCGAAGCCGGCAAGCCGATCAACGACTCGAAAGGCGAGGTCACGCGTCTGATCGACACGTTCAAGGTGGCGGCCGAAGAGTCGGTGCGCATCGACGGCGAGATCATCAATCTGGAGATTTCGCCGCGGGCGAAGGGCTATCACGGCTATGTGAAGCGTGTGCCGATCGGTCCGTGCTCGTTTATCTCGCCGTTCAATTTTCCGCTGAACCTGACTGCGCACAAGGTCGCGCCGGCGATCGCCGCAGGCGTGCCGTTCGTGTTGAAACCGGCGAGCCGCACGCCGGTCGGCGCGCTGATCATGGGCGAGATTCTGGCTGAAACCGACCTGCCGAAAGGTGCATTCTCGATTCTTCCCGCGCATCGCGACGGCGCCGATCTGTTCACCACCGATGAGCGTTTCAAGCTGCTGTCCTTCACCGGCTCGCCCGCGGTGGGCTGGGAACTGAAGAAAAAGGCCGGCAAGAAGAAGGTGATTCTGGAGCTGGGCGGCAACGCGGCGGCGATCGTCGACGGCGATCAGGGCGGCAAGCTCGACTACGTGGTCGACCGGCTGGCGTTCGGCGCGTTCTATCAGTCCGGGCAGAGTTGCATCGGCGTGCAGCGGATTCTGGTGCACGCGAAGATCTACGACGCCCTGCGCGAGAAGCTGATCGCGAAGACGAAGTCGCTGATCATGGGCGATCCGAAGGACGAAAAGACCTTTGTCGGGCCGATGATCTCCGAATCGGAGTCCAACCGTCTCGCCGGCTGGATGGAAAGCGCGGTGCAGGCGGGCGCGAAAATCGTCGCCGGCGGCAAGGTGGATGGCGCGATGTTCGAGGCCACGCTGCTCGAAGGCGTGAAGCGCGACACCGACCTCTATCGCAAGGAGGCCTTCGGCCCGGTGGCGATTCTGGAGCGTTTCGACGATTTCGACGCGGCGCTCGCTACTGTCAACGACAGCGACTTCGGCCTGCAAGCCGGCGTGTTCACTGATTCGCTCGCCCATGCGCATCGCGCGTGGGATCTGCTCGACGTGGGCGGCGTGGTGATCAACGACGTGCCGTCGTTCCGGGTCGACAACATGCCGTATGGCGGCGTGAAAGATTCAGGGCTCGGGCGCGAAGGCGTGCGCTACGCGATCGAGGATATGACCGAGATGCGCCTGATGGTGATGCGCGAGACGTGGTGACTGGCGGTGCGGCGGATCGGGTTTAGCCGGACTGTCATGCATCTGTCGCATGCGCGCACTACGCTGCCTGCGAAGCGTTCCGACCCTCGCAGGTCGCTTTCGGGGCCGGCACGGGCGGTCCGGCGAGCGGCTCGCCGCCCGGCTTTCGCCGTCGTAAGCAGAAAGCCGGCAGATGCGCCATGAGTGTTTTTGCTGAAGTGCTACAATACCGGCCTTTCCGGCGGGTGTTTCCGCCGGCCGGAGCCGGCCGCATTTTTCCCGTAATACTGACGGGTCCCGTGCGGAACGCCGTGGCTCCGCCTTCATCCTGATGCCCTCTGCGGTTCCGACCGCTGCCGCGCGCACCGCGCCAAGCGCATTTTTAGCGAAAGCCACCATGTCCGACACAGCCGTCACGCCCAGTACTGCGACTTTTGATCAATTCGGTCTCGCGCCCGACATCCTGAAAGCCGTCAAAGAATCGGGCTACACCATCCCTACGCCGATCCAGGAGCAGGCGATTCCCGTCGTGCTGGCCGGCCGGGACATGATGGGCGCCGCGCAAACCGGCACCGGCAAGACCGCGAGCTTCTCGCTGCCGATCATCCAGCGCTTGCTGCCGCAGGCCAGCACGAGTGCATCGCCCGCCCGCCATCCGGTGCGCGCGCTGATCCTCACGCCGACCCGCGAACTGGCCGACCAGGTGGCGGCGAACGTGCAGTCGTACGCGAAGCACACGGCGCTGCGCAGCGCAGTGGTGTTCGGCGGTGTCGACATGAATCCGCAGTCCGAGCAGCTGCGCCGCGGCGTCGAGATTCTGATCGCAACGCCAGGTCGTCTGCTCGATCACGTGCAACAGAAAACCGCCAATCTCGGTCAGGTGCAGATCCTCGTGCTCGACGAAGCCGACCGGATGCTCGACATGGGCTTCCTGCCGGATTTGCAGCGCATCCTGAACCTGCTGCCGAAGGAACGTCAGACGCTGCTGTTTTCGGCTACGTTCTCGGGCGAAATCAAGAAACTGGCCGCCACGTATCTGCGCGACCCGCAGACGATCGAAGTCGCGCGCAGCAATTCGACTGCAACCAATGTGACGCAGATCGTTTATGAAGTGGCCGAGGGCGACAAGACCGGCGCCGTCGTTAAGCTGATTCGCGACCGCGGCCTGAAGCAGGTAATCGTGTTCTGTAACAGCAAGATCGGCGCGAGCCGGCTGGCGCGGAGCCTGGAGCGCGACGGTGTGATCGCCACGGCGATTCACGGGGACCGGACGCAGAATGAGCGGATGCAGGCTCTGGATGCGTTCAAGCGTGGCGAGATCGAGGCCTTGGTGGCGACGGACGTCGCTGCGCGCGGTTTGGACATTGCCGAGCTGCCCGCCGTGATCAACTTCGATCTGCCGTTCAATGCGGAAGATTACGTGCACCGGATTGGCCGTACCGGGCGTGCCGGTGCTTCCGGCGACGCGCTGTCGCTGTGCAGCCCGAATGAGCGCAAGCAGCTTGCCGATATCGAGAAGCTGATCAAGCGGCCTTTGGAAGTGCAACACCTGACTGTCGATACGCCGGTGCGGCATCACCATGAAGACCGTCCGCCGCGGCGCGAGCGCGTGGATGGCCGTGCAGAGGGCCGTGACGAGCGCGGTGGTCGCCGGCGTTCGGGGGCTTCGTCCTCGGGATCGTTCGACCGGCCGCATCATCATCGTGCGCAGCCTGTGGATGATTTCTTCCTCAAGCCTTATGAGCCTTCGGCGGCTTCGGTGAGGAAGGTTGAGGAGGCGGCTGCGTCGTCTGCTGCGGCTCCGCAGAAGTCGACTTCCAAGCAGCCGTTGGCTGCGTTGCTCGGTGGGTTTGGGATGCCGAGGAAGTCGCCGTCGTCTACCTGATTGCTGGCTTTTTGCTTGGGTCTTGTTGTTTTTAGTGTTTGTTTTCTGAGCGGTTCACTGGCGCTGCCTCTATTCGGGGCGGCCGCTACGGTACGCCGCCATCACATCACACTCGCACGTTCGTGCGCTGTGCCCATGCTGCTGTCGCGGCAGCATAAAAACCCTCTAGCGTCGTATGCCTGGTCCCGTCTAGCTCAAGACCCAGATGATGCGCGGCTGCGTTCAGTGCTTCAAGCGGTTTGTCGTTGTCCAACGCGGTTGCGCCGTTCTGCTTGCTGAGTTTTTCGCCCTGATCGTTCGTGACCACCGGTACGTGCAGATACTCCGGGGTCGGCACGCCGAGGCAACGCTGCAGGTAGATCTGCCGCGCTGTTGAATCCATCAGGTCCGCGCCGCGCACGATGTGCGTAATCCCCGCGTCCGCATCGTCGACCACCACGGCCAGTTGGTATGCCCACTGATCGTCAGCGCGTCTCAGCACGAAGTCGCCGACCTCGGTGGCCAGGTTCTGCGTCTGCTTGCCCTGCCAGCGGTCCTCGAATGTGATCACCGCCGCGTCGCCGTCGGGGACGCGCAGGCGCCATGCGCGCGCCGGTTTGCCATGCAGGCCGCTGCGGCAGGTGCCGGGGTAGGCAAGCGTGGTGTTGCGTGCGTGGACATGCAGCAGCGAGTCGGCAATCTCTTTGCGCGTGCAGCCGCATGGATAGACCAGGCCGGCGGCCTTCAATTGCTCCAGGGCTTCCTGATAGCGCGCAATACGGTCGCTTTGCCAGACGGGTGGCTCGTCTGCGTGCATGCCGAAATGCTCGAGGGTCGACAGAATCTCCTCGGCCGCGCCTGGGACGGTGCGAGGCCCGTCGATGTCTTCAACGCGTACCAGCCACGCGCCGCCATGCGCGCGCGCGTCCAGCCAGCTTGCAAGCGCGCTCACCAGTGAGCCGAAGTGCAAGGGCCCGGTAGGCGATGGCGCGAAGCGTCCACGATAGGTCATGGGGTCGATGAGTGTGCTGATGCGCAAATACGGTGGACAGCTGAGGGACTCATGCTGCTCAGCCATGAATCCGTAGGGAGGCGGCGGGCCGCAACGTGCAGACGCCCGCCCGCAGCAACCGCCCGCAGCATCACGCGGCGTGCGCCGCCTTGCTGTCCGGATGGCATTCCGGACACGTCTTGCCTGCCACGTACATCGGCGATTTTTGCGCTTCGGGTGGCACCACCGCGCGGCAGCCGAAGCATTGCACGGTCGCGGTCGGCTCCAGTTGCGGATTCAGCGCGGTGCGGTAGTCGAATACGAAACAGTCGCCGTGATAGTGCGCGCCGCCGACTTCCTCGAAATACTTCAGGATGCCGCCTTCGAGCTGGTACACGTTCTCGATGCCGACTTCCTTCATGTGGATCGCCGCCTTCTCGCAGCGAATCCCGCCTGTGCAGAACGACACGACCGTCTTGCCTTCGAGGTCGGCGCGGTTTTGTTCGATGACTTCGGGAAACTCGCTGAATTTCGTAATGCGGTAGTCGAGCGCGTCGTCGAACGTGCCGACGTCCACCTCGAACGCATTGCGTGTGTCCAGCATCACGACGGGGCGGCCTTCGTCGTCATGGCCGCGGTCGAGCCAGCTTTTCAGCGTGGGGGCGTCGACAAACGGCGCGCGGCCAAGCTCCGGCCGGATGGCCGGCTTTTTCATCGTGATGATCTCGCGCTTGAGCTTGACCAGCATGCGGGTGAACGGCTGCTTGTCCGACAGGCTTTCCTTGAACTGCAGATTGACGAATTTGCCATCAAACAGCGCGTCGTGACGGATGTAGTCGATGAACGCGTCTGTGGCTTCGCGCGTGCCGGCCACGAACAGGTTGATGCCTTCCGGCGCCAGCAGGATGGTGCCGCGCAAGCCGAGCGTATTACAGCGCTCCGTAACGAACGGGCGCCATGCGGCGGTGTCTTCGATGGTCGCGAAATGATACGCGGCGAGATTGACGATACTCATGTGTGTCCAGCGGTAAGAAGTGGCGGCGCGGAAAACAGGGCGCATTGAACGCCCGCATTCAAACTCCATGCGGCGCGGCCACGTCGAAAAGGGCGAAACCCGTATTATCCCTCAAGCTGGCGCTTTGGCCGACTCGGCCGAATGGCCAACCCTTTGTGGCAGCGCAAATCGCCTGCACAACGCCGGTGTACGGTGCGCTCGCGTTTCTGTCCTAAGCCGAACGGCTGACGCGTGGTTTTGGCCTGAAAACTCCGGAAGGGTGGAGTTACAATGTCGCCCATGTCAGATCCCCGCTTCGTTCATCTTCGCGTCCACTCCGAATTCTCGATTGCCGACGGCATCGTGCGTCTTGACGACATCGTCAAGGCCGCCGCCAAAGACGGTCAGGGTGCGCTCGCCCTCACCGACCTCGGCAACGCGTTCGGTCTCGTCCGTTTCTACAAGGAAGCCCGCGGCAAAGGGGTCAAACCCATTGCCGGCTGCGACGTCTGGATCACCAATCCTGACGACCGCGAAAAGCCTTCCCGTTTGCTGCTGCTGGTCAAGAACCGGCGCGGCTATCTGAATCTGTGCGAGCTGCTCAGCAAGGCATCGCTCACAAACCAGTATCGCGGCCGCGCGGAAATCGAAGCCGGCTGGCTCGAATCAGGTCTGGGTGAGGGCCTGCTCGCGTTGTCGGGTGCGCAACAGGGCGACATTGCCCTCGCGCTTGCCGCCGGTAACGAAGAAGCGGCCAAACGCAATGCATTGCATTGGGCGAAGGTGTTCCCTGGCGGCTTCTATATCGAACTGCAACGGTGCGGTCAGCCGGGCGGCGAGCAGTACGTGCAGCAGGCGGTTGCGCTCGCGGCATCGCTGAAATTGCCGGTGGTGGCCACCCACCCCATGCAGTTCATGACGCCGGACGACTTCACCGCGCACGAAGCGCGCGTGTGTATTTCCGAAGGCGACATCCTGGCGAATCCGCGCCGCTCTAAGCGCTTTACGTCCGAGCAGTATTTCCGCACGCAGGAAGAAATGGCGGAGCTGTTCGCGGACTTGCCGTCGGCGCTCGCCAATAGTGTCGAAATCGCCAAGCGCTGCAACCTGACGCTTGAACTCGGCAAACCGAAGCTGCCGCTCTTCCCGACGCCCGACGGCATGTCGCTCGACGACTACCTCGTGCAATTGTCAAAAGAAGGCCTCGAAAAGCGTCTCGAACAGTTGTACCCGGATGCGCCCGAGCGCGAGGCGCAGCGCGAAACGTATTACCAGCGCCTCGAATTCGAGTGCGGCACGATCATCAAGATGGGCTTTCCGGGCTACTTCCTGATCGTTGCGGACTTTATCAACTGGGCCAAGAACAACGGCGTGCCGGTCGGTCCGGGCCGGGGCTCGGGTGCAGGTTCGCTGGTCGCGTATGCACTCGGCGTGACCGACCTCGATCCGCTGCGCTACAACCTGCTGTTCGAACGTTTTCTGAATCCGGAACGCGTGTCGATGCCCGACTTCGACATCGACTTCTGCCAGCACGGCCGCGACCGTGTCATTCAGTACGTGAAGGAAAAATATGGCGCGGACGCCGTGTCGCAGATCGCCACCTTCGGCACGATGGCGGCGAAAGCGGCGGTGCGCGACATCGGCCGCGTGCTCGATCTCGGCTATATGTTCACGGACGGCATCGCCAAGCTGATTCCGTTCAAGCCGGGCAAGCACGTCACCATCGCCGACGCGATGAAGGAAGAGCCGCTGTTGCAGGAGCGCTTCGATAACGAAGACGAAGTGCATCAGCTGCTCGAACTCGCGCAGCGCGTGGAAGGCCTTACGCGCAACGTCGGTATGCACGCCGGCGGCGTGTTGATCGCGCCCGGCAAGCTGACCGATTTCTGCCCGCTCTATACACAGGGCGACGAAAGCGGCGTCGTGAGCCAGTACGACAAGGATGACGTCGAAGCCGTCGGCCTCGTGAAGTTCGACTTTTTGGGCCTCACCACGCTGACCATTCTGGACTGGGCCGAGCGCTATATCCGCCGTCTCGATCCGTCGAAGAAAGACTGGTCGCTCGCGCAGGTGCCGCTCGACGACGCGGCGTCGTTCTCGATCCTGAAGAAAGCGAATACGGTCGCCGTGTTCCAGCTGGAAAGCCGCGGCATGCAAGGCATGCTGAAAGACGCGCAGCCTGACCGCTTCGAGGACATCATCGCGCTGGTGGCGTTGTATCGTCCTGGCCCAATGGATCTGATCCCGAGCTTCTGTGCACGTAAGCACGGCCGCGAAGTGGTGGAGTATCCGGATCCGCGCGTTGAATCTGTTCTGAAAGAGACCTACGGCATCATGGTCTACCAGGAGCAGGTGATGCAGATGGCGCAGATCATCGGCGGCTACTCGCTCGGTGGCGCCGACTTGCTGCGTCGCGCGATGGGTAAGAAGAAGGCCGAGGAAATGGCCGAGCACCGCGAGTTGTTCCGCCAGGGCGCCGCGAAGAACGGGCTGGCCGGCGAGAAAGCGGACGAAATCTTCGACTTGATGGAGAAGTTCGCGGGCTACGGCTTCAACAAGTCGCACGCGGCGGCGTATGCGCTGCTTGCGTACTACACCGCATGGCTGAAGGCGCACCATCCGGCGGAATTTATGGCGGCGAATATGTCGCTCGCCATGGACGACACGGACAAGGTCAAGATTCTGTTCGAGGACTGCCTCACGAACAAGATGGCCGTGTTGCCGCCGGACGTCAATCTGTCGGCGTACCGGTTCGAGCCGGTCGCGGAAGCGGACGGCAAGCGCTCGAAAACGATCCGCTACGGTCTCGGCGCGATCAAGGGCAGCGGCCAGAACGCGATCGAAGAAATCATCCGCGCGCGTGAAGAAGGCCCGTTCATCGACATCTTCGACTTCTGCAACCGGGTCGATCGCCGGATCGTCAATCGCCGCACGGTGGAAGCATTGATCCGCGCCGGTGCGTTCGACACGCTGCATGCGAATCGCGCACAGCTGATCGCCTCGGTCTCGCTGGCCATGGAAGCCGCCGAGCAGGCAAGCGCCAATGCGATGCAGGCGGGCCTGTTCGATATGGGCGACGCGCCGTCGCAAGGTCACGAACTGGTCGACGAGCCGGAGTGGCCGGAAAAGAAGAAGCTGCAGGAAGAGAAGGCCGCGCTCGGCTTCTACCTGTCGGGCCATCTGTTCGATGCCTACAAAGATGAAGTGCGCCGTTTCGTGCGTCAGAAGATCGGCGAATTGAAGGAAGGGCGCGACAAGCTAGTCGCTGGCGTGATCGCGTCGCTGCGCACGCAGATGACCCAGCGCGGCAAGATGTTGATCGCGCTGCTCGACGACGGCACCGGTCAATGCGAAGTGACTGTCTTCAACGAGACCTTTGAAGCGCACAAACAGCTGTTCAAGGAAGACGAATTACTGGTGGTGCAGGGCCAGGCGCGTAACGACGCATTCACCGGCGGCATCCGTTTCACGGTCGACACGGTGATGGACCTCGGCCGCGCGCGTTGCCGTTACGCGGAAGCCGTAAAGGTGCAAATGAACGGCAATGCGGACGCGTTGGCGTTGCGGCGCGTGCTCGAAGCGCATAGCGCGGGTAAAGACGAGCCGCAAGCTGCGCCGGCGCCGGCGGCGTCATCGCGCGGTGGCAATGGCGGCGGTGGTGGCCGCAACGGCGGCGGTTATGGCGGCGGTGGCCAGCGTCAGGCTGTGCAGATTCCGAACGGCCTCGCCGTGCAGGTGGTCTATCGCAGCGAAAACGCGCAAGGCGAAATGCGTCTGGGCGACGCGTGGCGCGTGAAGCCGACAGACGAACTGCTCGCGGCATTGCGCGGCGAGTTTGCCGGAAGCTCGATCGAAATCGTCTATTGATGTCTGGTTGGCCCGCGCGGTTGCGTGGGCGTGGGCCAACCGTTGGCGAGCCGCGGCCGCTAGCGCCGGGTCTGCTCCCCCATCCGTGCCAGCTTCAAAAACCGGTAGTACACCGTTTCGGCATTGAACACCGCGATCATAAAACCCGCGCGGCCGTCGAGAAATCCACGCCGCAGCACATAGGTTCGCACGAACGCCCACGCGCCGCGCCCGAGCGCCATGCCAAAACTGCCGCGCTTGCCCGCTGCGTGACGTTGCTGCGCACCCGCTGTCGAATACGCGTCGAGCTTGCGCAATACGCCTTCGAAGTCCTCGTAGGAGTAGTGCATCAGCTTGCCGGTCAGGCGCTGCGACGGCGTGTCGAACACCAGGCGCTCGTGCACGAGGTCGTCGGAGAAACGCGCGGCGCCACGTTTGAACAGGCGTGGAATCCAGTCCGGATACCAGCCGCTGTGATGAATCCAGTGGCCGCAAAAGCTCGACAACCGGTCCACCGCGTAGACATCGGCGGTGGGCGCGGCCAGCGCCGCACGGATCGCCGCTGCCAGTTCCGGCGTGACGATTTCGTCGGCGTCGAGCGAAAGAATCCAGCTGGTGGTCAGCGCGTCCACGGCGCGGTTCTTTTGCGGACCGAAGCCCGGCCAGTCGGTTTCCTCCAGCACGCGCGCGCCATGTGCCCGGGCGATCTCGGCGGTACCGTCGGTGCTGCCGCCGTCGATCACGACGATCTGATCGGCGAAGGCCACGGCCTGCAGGCATTCGGCCAGTCGCGCCGCCGCGTTTTTGGTGATGATGGCGACGCCGAGGGTGGTTTCTTGCATACCTGAATTGCGTGGAGGGTGCAGGGTGGCGAAATGGGTCGCGCAAGTATACACAGCGCGCGGTGGCCGTGGCCGGACACGGCCGCCGGCGGCTGGCGACCCGTGAATCCGGTCGAATCTGGTCAATTCACACTACCGGCCGCGCAATCCGCAACCGTTTACAATGCCGTATTTAATTTTACGTGCAGCGGGCATTCCGCCCGCCGCACGGATGCTGTCCCGCATTCCCAGAGGATTCCTTGAGCGCGAAGCCTACGTTAAGCAAACCCATCGGTTCAGGTGAGGCATCGTCGCCTGCCGTCGTCTTCCGGCGTTTGTGGCCATATATCAAGCCGCTGTTGTGGGTGGTGGTCGGCGCGATCGTCGCAATGGCGGTAAGCGCCGGTACCGACGCGGCAATCCCCGCCTTGCTCAAACCGCTGCTGGACAAGGGTTTCGGCGCGCATGCCAACGACAACGCCAAGTGGTTTGTACCGGCCGCGGTGATCGGCCTCGCGCTGATTCGCGGCGTGTCGCAATACGCGTCGGGTTATCTGCTCGCCTACGTATCGAACAAAATCCTGCTCGATCTGCGCCTGAAGATGTTCGACCGCATGATCCACACGAGCGTGGCGTTCTTCCAGCGCGAAACCGCGAGCACGGTGATCAACGCGATCGTCTTCGAGGTCAACCAGATTCTCAACGTGTTGTTGAGCGTGCTGGTCACCCTGGTGCGCGATTCGCTGACAGTCGTGTTCCTGCTCGGCTACCTGTTTTATCTGAACTGGCGCCTGACACTGATCGTCGCGGTGTTGCTACCGGGGATCGGCTGGCTGGTGGGCAAGATCAACCGCCGTTTGCGGCGCCTGAACCGCGAGCATCAACTGCTGACCAACGAACTGTCGTACATCGTCGAAGAGACGGTGGGCGGCTACAAGGTCGTCAAGGTGCACAACGGCGAGCAGTACGAGACGGACCGCTTCACGGCGATGAGCAAGCGTCTGCGCGGCTACGCCATGCGCATGACGGTCTCCGGTGGCCTCGCGCAACCATTGACGCAGTTCCTCGCGTCGATTGCGCTCGCCGTGGTGATTACGATTGCCGTGGTGCAGTCGTCGTCGGATCAGACTACTGTCGGCGGCTTTGTGGCGTTCGTTACGTCGATGCTGCTGATCATTTCGCCGCTGAAGCACCTGATGGACGTGAACCAGCCGCTGCAACGCGGCATGACGGCGTGCGAGCTGATTTTTGGCCTGATCGACGAGCCCTCCGAACCGGAAGGCGGCGGCAAGCCGCTTGAGCGGGCTCACGGCGAAGTGGAATTCCGCGACGTGTCGTTCACCTACGGTAGCAACGCCACGCATGGCCGCCACACGCTCGACCAGGTGTCGTTCAAGGTGGCGCCGGGCGAAATGGTGGCGCTCGCGGGCCCGTCGGGCAGCGGCAAGACCACGCTGGTGAATCTGCTGCCGCGTTTTTTCGATCCGACCGGCGGCGAGATTCTGGTCGACGGCGTCGCGCTGCCGGAATACGGCCTGCACGCGCTGCGCAGCCAGATCGCAATGGTGAGCCAGGACGTGGTGCTGTTCAACGACACGGTGGCGAACAATGTCGCTTATGGCCAGCCGGCCGATCCGGACAAGGTCAAGGCGGCGCTGCGCGCGGCGAACCTGTGGGACACCGTCGAGGCGATGCCCAGCGGCATCGATACGCTGGTCGGCGACAACGGCATGATGCTCTCGGGCGGTCAACGCCAGCGTCTGGCGATCGCGCGCGCGATCTACAAGGACGCACCGATTCTGATTCTCGACGAGGCCACCTCCGCGCTGGATTCGGAATCCGAACGCCACGTGCAGGCGGCGTTGGAAACCTTGATGAAGGGCCGGACCACGCTCGTGATTGCGCACCGTTTGTCGACAATCGAACGCGCTGACCGGATTTTGGTGATGGATGCCGGGCGTATTGTCGAGCGCGGCAGCCATCGGGAACTGCTGGCGCAAGGCGGGCTGTACGCGCATTTGCATCGCATCCAGTTCCAGCAGGACGCAGCGTAAATCCTGACGAGTGCGCTGGCGTCGCAGACACCTGCGTCTGCGGCGCCACTCGCCGCCTAAGCGGAGTAAGCCCGATTGGCTACCGTGGCCAACTGTGTTTCGATGGCGCTCATGACGTCGGCCGGCGCGATCTCATCCACGTCGCCGCTGCTCTGAATACCGATCGAGTGGCATTGTTCGGTCAGGCGCAGATAGGGCGGTTCGCGGTCGGAAAACAGCGAGACGCTCGGCGTTGGCGTGGAGTGCGCGATGTGCATCAAGCCGCCGTCCGCCCCCACAAAGAGGCTAGCCTGCGCGATCATTTCGCGCGACTGCAGCAACGTCAGCTTGCCGACGTATGACGTGATCTTTAGCGTGCCGAATGCTCGGTTCAACAATTCATCCGCTATCGCGACCCCGTTGTCGGAGCCAAGCAGAACTATTTGCTTCGGCATGTTCCGGTCGTCCGAGCAATCGATGAGTTCGAACAGCTCTCCCCATTGCCGGTAGGTGCGGTTCGCATCGATCCCGCCGACCGCAAACGCCAGAAACCGGTTGCCCGGCAGGAGCGGGAGAACCGAATCGTGGGTGCGCGCCTTCGCCGCCAGATACGGTTTGCTCATCGAAACGATTTCGCCGTCGCTGTAGCCGAGCGAGAAGACGTGGTTGATCGCGGCATGGCTGAAGGTGGTCTGATTGCGGTCCGGACCATAGAAGTACTGGAATAGGCACGCGTACGGCAGCTTGTTGAAATGTTTCGTCTTCAGCTTGATCGACGGCAGGTTGTACTCCGACATCAGGATCGCATCGTACTGGCGGCTGGAAAGATCCGGTAAGTTGGAAAAGACGTTCTTGAAGACATCGTCCTCCCCGAACAGCTTGTGCAGGTTCGGCAATGTGAAAAGGTCGATTTCGAATTCGCTGCCCTTCAGCAGCGCCCGCCCGGACATGTCCATCGTCGCGTCGCCAAAATTGCGCTTGCCGGTGTAAATCCACAGCAAGCGCTTGACCCCGGCGGCGTTTCTGAGTTGCAGGCGCGTCTGCCCGTGCCATTTGAGCAGCAGATGCTTGTGTAAGTACTTTTTGACGATATTCGCCCGTGAAGTCTTCTGCAGGAACACGTCGGGCTCGTGCGCCACGCCCGCATACGGGATGCGGGTGGAGCGGCTGACGGCCGTGTCCACGAGTCTTTTCACGGCGGCGGGTGCGCTGCGATAGAGCGCGCGCATTAATCGTTTCATTGCTCGAATGCTGGGGAAAATTCGGGGTCTCTCTGCCGGTGGGACGTTGCGGTGCGGTGCACCAAGGCCGGCCACTCGCCGCGGCGGAGCGTGTGGCCCGTATGGTACAGCACACTCTTGCACGCTCTCGGGCAAGAGTGCCTTACGGACGGCAACGCCTCGAAGCCAGCGTGATTGCCCACGGCAGGGGCGCCGGTGCTTAATAATCGGATAGGAGCGGGAACCCGGTACAATGGCGAGGCCAAAATGTCCGGTTGCGCGCGCCAGTTGTCGCAACGGCCGGCTAAATTCATCAGACATGTCGACGCCCGCAAAAAAATCTTCCCTGAGTGTCAACTCACGAAATCTGTTGCCAGCGTTCTTCCTGCTCACATATCCGTCGGCCACCCTGCTGATACACGGTGCCGGCAGTGCATTGTCGATCGCGGCCGCAGTCATTTCGCTTGCTTTGCTGGCCTCGCCGAAATCCTGGACCGGCCTGCCGCCGCTCCAGTGGGACCGTGTCGATATCGCGCTGTGCGTCGCCATGGCGTGTCCGTTTTTTGCCGTGCTGCTCGGCGGCGTGTCGCACGGCACGGTGGTGGCCAGTACACTCGATTCGCCTTCCCGTTTCTTTGCCGCCGCGCCGCTGTTCCTGGTGTTGCGCCGCTGTTTGCCGCACTTGCTCGCGTGGAGCGATTTGTCGTTTGCGCTCGCCGGTTTGATGTCGCTCGGCATCCTGTTGATCGCGCCACGTGACTGGGGCTTCGGGCGGCTCAGCAGCACTTTTCTGAACCCGATTCACTTCGGCGATATCGCGTTGGTGATGGGCGTGCTGTCCATCCTGTCGCTGAACTGGTGGCGCAAGGACCGGCTGGCTGTGCGCATCGTCAAGGTGGCAGGCCTCTTTGCGGGATTGTCCGCGTCGCTGATCACCGGCTCGCGTGGCGGGTGGGTGGCGATCCCGGTGGTCGCCGCGATGATTCTTTACTTGCGCAGTCGCGGCAAGTCACGCAAGTGGAACGTGCTGTTGCCGCTTGCGATCGTCGCGATTCTGGTCGGCGTGTACGTGTTTTCGCCGACCGCCCGCGACCGCGTCGGGGATCTTTCGTCGGATCTGGTGCAATACACACATGGCAACAAGGACACGTCGCTCGGTATCCGTCTGCAGCTGTACGAGGCGGCGGCGCGCATCGTAGCGAGCCATCCGCTGCTCGGTCTCGGCGGTGACGGCTTTCGCAACAGCATGCAGTCATTTGCCAATTCGGGGCTGCTCACACCTGTCGCTGCGGAGTTGGGCAGAGGTGAAGCGCATAACCAGATGCTTGCTTACATGACCGACTACGGCGTCATCGGCGGTCTTGCTGTGCTGGCCGTCTACGTCGTGCCGGGCGCGCTGTTCTGGCGGCGGCTCGCCGCGCCGGCCGGCCCGGCGAGCCGGGCCGCGCTGATGGGGTTGACGTTTATCGTGGCTTTCTGGATTTTCGGTCTGACGGTCGAAACCTTCGATCTGAAGATGACCGTATCTTTCTACGCCATGGTCAT
Source organism: Paraburkholderia sp. SECH2 (assembly GCF_030464795.1). Taxonomy (NCBI): domain Bacteria; kingdom Pseudomonadati; phylum Pseudomonadota; class Betaproteobacteria; order Burkholderiales; family Burkholderiaceae; genus Paraburkholderia; species Paraburkholderia sp. SECH2. The sequence continues at coordinate 121,414 of NZ_JALPRH010000010.1, read as the reverse complement.
CGCGATCCTTGCGGCTGCCTCCGCGTATGCGGACAGGAATGGCGTCAGCGTCGCCCACTCCGGCCGGCAGGCGGACCGTGCCGCCGCCAGCGCGCCGCGCACTCCCATTCAATGAGAATCGTCATCACCTCATGTTCAGCATCCTGATCCCAAGCTGGAACAACCTGCCGTACCTGAAGCTGTGTATCGACAGTATCCGCCGTCATTCGGCGTTCGATCACGAAATCATCGTGCATGTGAACGATGGCAGCGACGGCACGCTCGAATGGGTCCGCTCGGAAGGCATCCTGCACACGTGGAGCACGGGTAACGTCGGCGTCTGTCTCGCATTGAACGATGTGGCGCGACTCGCCACGCGCGACTGGATCCTGTTCCTCAATGACGATATGTTTTGCACGCCGGGCTGGGACCGCGCCTTCGAAGCGAGCTTGCGCGGGCTTGGCCATTCGTGCGCGTATCTGTCCGCGGCACTGATCGAGCCGACCGGCAGTGCGAATGTGAGCACGGCCGACTTCGGCACGGGCCCCGAGAATTTCGACGAAGCAGGTCTACTCGCGTACAGCGCCGGAATGAGGGCGACCGACCTCGACGGCGTCGCTTTGCAGCCGATGCTGATCAGCCGCCAGTTGTGGCATGCGGTGGGCGGTTACAGCATCGAGTTTGGCCCGGGCATGAGCAGCGACAACGACTTCCTGATGAAGCTGTGGCTCGTCGGCTGCCGTGTGTTTCGCTCGGTCGGCGCGAGCCGCATCTATCACTTCGGCTGCAAATCGACCGGCCGGATTCGCCGTAACCGTGGTGGCCGCGAGTTCCTGATGAAGTGGGGCATCTCGCAGCGTGATTTCGATCGCGAGTATATTCGGCGGACAGCTTCCGCCGCGCCCGGCTCACTACCCAACGTGCCGCGCGCACCGTTCAAAAGCCGCGTGAAGCGTGTGCTGTATGCACTCGGCCGTTATCCGTTCGAGGACCTGGAAGGCTGGGAGCCGGATCTTCCCTCGAAGCTGACGTTCATGACGCCGTTCGCCAAGCAGCCGGACGACAAGGCCGACGGGCATTAATCCTGTCGCACGGGCAATATCGCCGCGGCGCGCGCTGTTCAAGTCGCGCGCATTAGACTCCGCCCGTCACCAGCGGCAGCACCGTCAAATCCGGGTGTGTGCCGTCGACAATGCTGCGACCCACATGCACCCCTTCGTAGAGCGCATCTTCCACGCTGGCGAAGCTCTCTTCGCCATCCGGATGGAACGCCACCGCGTGCCCGGGGATGGCCGGGTCGGCGCCCGGGTGGCACACGTAACCGACATACGTGCAGCGGTTATCCGGCGCGGCCGACGGCTTCGTTTCGTCGGGCGGGTTTTTCGGAAAGGGCGCCACGTGAATTTCGAAACCCTCGTATTCCACCATCTGCCAAGGTGCGGTTTCATCGGCCATGGCCGCCTCCGTCTTTGTCGTGCGCTTCCCAAAAAGTCTAGGTGATTTGAACGCAAAGCGCGCCTCAAGACTGATGAGGCTAAACCACTATGGTTTGCACACGTCGCGTTGTTCGCGCTGTTAGAGCCGTGTTGATAGTCGATCTGTCGCTTAATAGATTTTCCGGTTTTACTTGAAAATCCTCGTTGCAGTGGCGCTGTATCGGCGCCGAGCGTGCTGGTACGCGCCCGACCGCGCCATCTTCGCCGCGTCATATAGAATGACGCGCTTTGCCCATACAAGACCCCCGCCAATGTGGTTCAAAAACCTTCAGTTGCACCGTCTTCCCGCTCCGTGGTCCGTCACCCCTGAACAAATGGAGAAATGGCTCGCGCCGCACGCATTTGCGCCCGGCAACAGCGTCGAGATGCAAAGCCATGGCTGGGCGTCGCCACGCGACAACGACTCGCTGGTGTATTCGCTCAATGGCCAGATGCTGCTGACGTTTCGCGCCGAAAAGAAACTGCTGCCGGCTTTGGTCGTCACGCAAGTAACCAAGGCACGCGCGCTCGAACTCGAAGAGCAGCAAGGCTTCAAACCTGGCCGCAAGCAGATGCGCGAACTCAAGGAGCAGGTGACCGACGAACTGCTGCCGCGCGCTTTCAGCATCCGCCGCGATACGCGCGTGTGGATCGATACCAGGAACGGCTGGCTCGTGATCGACGCGGGCTCGCAAGCGGTCGCCGACGAAGTGCGCGGCCTGCTGGTCAAGTCGATCGATCAACTGCCGCTTGGCACCGTACGCGTCACGCAATCGCCGGTTGCGGCGATGACCGAATGGCTGCTTTCCGGTGAAGGTCCGGCGGGCTTTACCCTCGACCAGGATACCGAATTGCGCTCGCCGACGGAAGGCAACGCGACGGTACGCTACGTCGGACATACTTTGGATGCCGAAGATATGCGCCGTCATATCGAAGCCGGCAAGCAATGCATGCGTCTTGCGATGACGTGGAACGATCGCGTGTCGTTCGTGCTGACGCCTTCGTTGATCATCAAGCGCATCGCGCCGCTCGACGTCCTCAAGGAAGCGAGCGACCCCACCGCGCAGAACGACGACGAGCGCTTCGATTCCGACGTCACGCTGATGACGGCCGAACTCGACCGCATGCTGTGCGATCTGCTCGACGCGTTGGGTGGCGAGCAGGGCATGGAAATGCCGCAAGCCGCGGCCGCCTGAATGACGTTTGCCTGAGTGACATTCGCCTGAGCTGCGTTTATCCGCTGCAGGCCGGCGCGTCGAGAATGCTGCGCGCCGGCGCTTATTAAGCCAGATTATGGCTATCTGAATCCGGCTTAATAAAATTTACCCTTCATGTCCCGGCCGTCACACTGCTTGTGCTGACGGTGCAAGCCGTCAGGAACCTTCCGAACCACTGACGCGCGCCACGCTTTCCATCATGCGGGTCGCGTCATCCTGACCAGGACTCGACATGAAAATCGCCCACTTGATGATCGCCCTCGGCTTTGCCTGCGCCGTCTCCATCACATCCACTGCCATGGCTGCCAACGCGACGTATCCATCCACGCCGCTGCCCGCGTACGCGCAGGACGAATTGCAGAAGGTGATCGACGACGCAACGGGGCCGTTGCCCGCTGCACATTTATCGACTGCGCCACAAAGCGCGGCAACCCCGCAAAGCTCTACCGCGTTGCCGAACGGTCTCTATGCCACCCCGCGCGTCACGCCGCACGATGATGAACCGCATGCGGCCGCGAGTGCGAGCAAGCGCGACGCACGTCCGTCGAAGGCGCATCGGCATGAGCGTCACAAGTACGTCTGAGAATCTTGCTGCGATCGTGCAGCGCTGATGCGCGATGCATTCGCGAAGCGGCGCTGCGTGAATGCGCCACCACGCGCAGACTACCGCTACACCGGACCCGTCCCCGCCAGCGCCGTGAATATGGTTAAGATTGCGATCATCAAGGCATCGATCACGGAGAGCTCGCGATGGTTCGACTGGTTATGATCCTGCTGGGTGTCGATTACCTGCGCACACGCTGGCGTTCGTTGCAGTTGATCGGCTGGGTGAGCCTCGTGCTCGGCGTGGTGGTGTTCATCGACGCACTCGATAGCGCGCTCTATTTCCCGATTACGCCGTTTGCGTTGTTGCTGCTGCTCGAAGGGCTCGCCACGCTGACCGTCGCCTGGACCGGCATGGGAGGCCAACGCACGCTGCGCTATGTGAAGGGCATCGCATTCTGCTTTGCGGCAACGCTGATTCTTGCCGGCCATCATCACGGCAACTTCATTCTGTCGATGATCTTCGGCACGCTCTTTCTCGCCGACGGTCTGCTGCAGATCGTCTCGGCGAAGGTCGTTCGTTATCGCACCTGGCGGCTCGCGATGATCGGCGGGGGCGTTGAAATCGCGCTGGCGGTTTTCTTCTATCAACCTTATCCGACGCACTATGTGGGCACCGTGCCGTACTGTCTCGGCCTCGGTCTGATATTCGGCGGCTGGAACATGATTTTGCTGAGTACGCGCGTGCGGCGTCTTGCGTCGAATCCTGCAGTGGCGTCGGATGATGCAAGCGCGGATGCAGCCAACTCCGCCGCGAGTGCTGTTGCTCCCGGCCGATTGAGCGCGGTGGAATGGGACGGCCCGCCCAGCGCCGATGAAGACGCGTTGACGGTGCACGTGTGGACGCCGGTCGGCTCGGCCAAGGGCGAGGCGCGGCGGCAGTTGATCGTCGATCGCTATATCGCGGCGGTGGATCGTAACGGCGTGATATCGACCGGGCACGCCGCGCTCGAATCGCCTGAAGGCATCTACATCAGCTTGTATCCGGGCGTCGAAATCGATCGTTCGCCCGACGATTTTGCGCGGTTGCTGCGCGCGACGCGCGAGAACGATGTGCCCGGCGTATTTCAGCCCGATTACCCGACCGAATCGAAAGCGTGGTGTCCGTCCACGGTTCAGGTGCGCATACGCAATTACGATCCCGCGCGCCTGCGCCGCTTCTGGGACACCTATCGTCAGGACACGACCTACAACCTGACACACCGCAATTGCTCGAGCAGCGTATCGCGCGCACTGGAAGCGGCGATCGAGGGCGCGTCGGCGCGCGTGTGGGGCAACCTCGGCGGCTGGCGGCCGTTTCTGCGGGTGATGACGACGCCGGAGTTGTGGGTGGCCGCGCAACTGCGCAAACGCGCCGCAACGATGGCGTGGACACCAGGCCTCACACTCGACTATGCCCGCGCGCTCAGCATGCTCGCCGACCCGCGTCCGTCGGGCTGGGTGAAGATGGCGCGGCTCGCCGTGCGCAGAATGGTGCGTTCGCGGCAGGAATGGCGCGAGGAAGAGCGTAGCGCGCCGGCCGCACAGGAAGCAGGGGCCGGTCACACCGCCAGTACCGTGCGCGATTGAGGCGCTTGCGCGCGTGATACCGACACGCCGCACGGCCTGCCCAACTTCGACGTCGCGGTAAAAACTGCATGTGTATCAAGCGCTTGCCGATTTTGCCGGGTAGTTATACACAGATTTGCGAACAGATTCTGTTGATAACTTCCGCGTGCATGGCACCTCCGCCCAAATGAGTGATTTCAACCAATATGGCGGGTGTATGCTCAAAGCGAAAGCTTGTCGATGACAGCACCTCACCACGCTGAACCTTGTTCGTGGCTCTTTCAGGATCAAACCGTGCCGGGCGCCCAGCGCCTGCTGCGGCAGCAGGTTTTACCAGCGTGAACGTGATGCTCAGGACGAATCCAGTTGCATCCATCGGCCTGTCAGATGACTGAGCCACAGCGTTTCACGGTGCGTCATGTCAGCGTCTACCGTTACTCGGAACCCGTGCGGTTCGGCGAACACCGGATGATGTTCCGCCCGCGCGCCAGCCACGACCTGCGCCTCGTCACGAGCCGGTTGGTGATTACGCCCACGCCGTCGCGGCTGCACTGGCTGCACGACGTATTCGACAACTCCGTGGCAGTCGCGAGTTTCACGGGCAAGGCGAGTGAATTGCGCTTCGACAGCGAGGCGACGCTCGAACACTTCGAAACGCCCATGCCTGATTACGCGCTTGAACCGTACGCGGTGAACTGGCCGTTTGCGTACACGAACGAGGAAGCGTCCGATCTCGTGAACGCGCGCAGCCGCCAATATCCAGACCGCGACGTCGACGAATGGGCACGGCGCTTCGTGCCCGTGCCGGGCAGCGGCGGTGCGAGCGGCACGGGCGGCAAAAATGGCACCGGCGGCACGATGGCGTTGCTGCGCGCGATGACGCTCGACATAAAAAGCACGTTTTTCTATGTGCGCCGCACGGAGAAGGGCGTGCACCGTCCTGGCGACACCTTGCGCAACCGCAGCGGCAGTTGCCGCGATTTCGCCGTGCTGATGATGGACGCGGTGCGCTCGCTCGGCCTCGCGGCGCGTTTTGTGAGCGGTTATCTGTTCGTGCCCGACGTGCCCGAGCATGACGCGGTGCAAGGCGGCGGTGCGACGCATGCGTGGCTGCAAATCTATCTGCCGGGCGCCGGCTGGGTCGACTTCGATCCGACCAATAGCATCGTCGGCAATCGCCATCTGATTCGGGTGGCGGTGGCGTGGAACTACTACCAGGCGTTGCCGTTGTGGGGTACATGGCATGGCGCGTCGCATTCGTTTCGCGGTTTGCAGGTCGATGTGAGCGTGACCGAAGGTAAGTGAGGAGCGAGCCGGATGACTGGGCTCGTACAAATCGAACGTGTTAGCTGGGAGTGTCAACTCAGGTTGCTCACCGGGCGCGTCAACTGAATGTTTCAACTGGAAGAGGGCGTCGCGATGAAATTGCGCGTTGGCTACGAGCTGGTCTATGAGTGTGTGCAACCGACGCCGATGATGCTGATGTTGAACACGCACTATTCGCACGCGAAGGAAGTGCTGAGTCCGGATTTGCTGGCGGTCAATCCGCCGGTGCCGATCAGCCAGTATCGCGACGGCTTCGGCAATCTGTGCAGCCGGATCGTGGCGCCGCAGGGGTTGATAGAGTTTTCGACGAGCGCGGTGCTCGAGGTGTCGTCCGAGCCTGAGCGGCGGCCGCCGCTGACCGAGCAGCATCCGGTAGAGGCATTGCCTGACGATACCTTGGTGTTTCTGCTGGGCAGCCGATATTGCGAAACTGATTTGCTATCCGAATTTGCGTGGCAGACCTTCGGCAAGATGCCGCTCGGGCGCGGGCGCGTGGATGCAATCTGCAACTACGTGCACGAGCATATTGTGTTTGGCTACGACTTCGCGCGGCCGACCAAGACCGCGTGGCAGGCGTGGCAAGAGAGGAAGGGCGTGTGCCGGGATTTCGCGCATCTGGCCGTGGCGCTGTGCCGGGCGATGAATATCCCCGCGCGCTATTGCACGGGCTATATCAGCGATGTCGGCACACCGCCGCCCTACGCGACGATGGATTTTGCCGCGTGGTTCGAAGCCTATGTTGGCGGCTGCTGGCAGACCTTCGATCCGCGGAATAATGTGCCGCGCACGGGGCGGGTGTTGATGGCTCGGGGAAGAGATGCGGCTGACGTCGCGATCAGTAATGCGTTTGGGGCGACGCAGTTAATGAAGTTCGATGTTGTCTGTGAGGCGCTATAGATTTTTCTGCCGCTAAAGGCCTAAAAAAGCCTAAAGTTTTTCGCGTGAAATGCCGAAAAAACCGGAATCTCTACTCGCGCCGCGAGCCGATTCCGGACCGATATGATGCCCCGCAACACAGCCACCACGTTAGCGGCAATCCTGCTGGCAGTGCCAGCGTCAAAAGCATGCCCAACGGAGCTGGCTTCGATCCCGGTCAGTCTGACCGTGCAGGAAACCTGCGTCATCCAGTCGGTGGACGCGGCCATTACCGTTGCGAATCAACCGGCGGTTTCCTGTCTGCACGGGGCGCCATTCCAGATATCCCAGGTCGCATTCGACCCCGCCGCGTCGGACGAAACAACGCGAAATCAGGCGCAGCCGGTTCAATTCGTCGCCGCCCACGGCGCCCGGCAAACGATCTGGACGATCAACTTCTAGAAATCGTCCTTCGCCCGTTACGCGGGCGATCCCTCGGCCGGCAGATCCAGTGCCCAAATATCAAAAGCTGATTGTCGCGGTAATCGTGTCGCTGTAATTGCCGGGCATCGGCGTTGTCTGCGCCGGTACGCGGCCGTACACCGTGATCGACACCGCATTGCCACTGCCCGTGCCCGTTGCCATCGTCGTGCCCGCGGTGCCGTCACCCCATGCGCTCGTGTGGGCGGGGTCCGTGTAAAGCTGGTAGTTCACCGCGCCGCCACCGCCCGCGCGCTGCATCTGGCGTGCCGCGACGCTGCCGCTCGACCCGCTGCTGAGCGCGATCTGATACGCGTCGCCGTTCGTGCAGCGCGCCGTGATCGCACCGCTCGCGTTTAACGCCGAACTCAGCACGCCCGTCGATGTGAAAGCGACGTTGGTCGCGCTGATCAGGCAGTTGTTCACCACCGTCGCGCTGGCCGTGAAGCCGAAGCTGCCGGCGCTCGTTGTCAGCGCGGCGCAGCCTGGTGCGAGCAGCAAGAAAAAACCATAGGTGAGCGAAGTCTGGCTCAAGGTCTGCGAGTACGTGGTGCTGGCGTTGCCGGTCGTGGGTACAGTTGGCTGATTGGCGGTGATCTGGCCGTAGAAGTTCACGGATGTCGTCGCGGTATTGCCGGTGACCGGCTTGTTGAGAGTCACCGAAATCGGTGTGGTGCCGAGCGTCGTCGAGCCCCATGGGAGCGAAAGGGCGGCGTCCTGATACAGGTTGTATTGCAACTGGTTGGCGCCGATCGTCAGCGCACGTGGGGTCGTGCCGCCCATGTTCAGACACACCTGCACGCTCGGCGTCAGCGTAACCGCAGGCCACGTGCACGAAATGCTGACTGTGCCGGTCGCAGCCACGGCGCTCAAGCCGATCGGGCTGACGTTGCCGAAGCTCAACGCCGACGGGCTCGCCGTACAGGTTTGCGCACTCGCACGCTGCGGCAACACGCCGAGCAGCGTGCATAGGGCGAGGAGCAGGACGAGCCGTCTCATCGCGTTGCCGCCGTGCCGGCAGCGGCTGTACTGCCGCACGTCAACGGTCCGAGCGTCGGCAGCGAGCCGTCGGCCGGACGCTGGTAGGCGAACTCGACGCTGCAATGGGTGGAGCCGGTGTCGATCTCGAGATGATTGTCGCGCTGCAGATTCTCGATGAAGGTCAGGCCGTCGTAGCCGACGATCGTATCGCCGCCGCTTTCGACGTGATGCACGCGTGTGCCCGGCGGTAGCAGCTTGCCGTCGGCGCCGCGCAGAATCACCGAAGCAGCGCTGTAGCGCGTCACGGGAAAATTCGCCAGCACGCCCGTCAGCGACTTCGGTACGAGATCCATGGAGGTCGTGGCGATGCGCGCGTCGGCAGGCAGGTTCATGCTGTCGATCGCGACTTGGTTGTGCTGGTACGCGTTCAGGTCCGGTATCAGCAGATGGCCGTTGCGGTCGGTCGTGCCGATCACGCGATTTTCGTGCAGCACCGGCACGCCCGCGACGCCGTCGGTGGACACCAGCGCGAAGCCGTCGTCGATCCGCCGCGCCGGCTGGATGCTGTGATCCATCAGCACGATCGCGCCGCTTACGTCGAGCGAGGCATTCGCATGCCGGTCGACGTCCTGCGCGAGCGCCGTCACCTCGCCGTAGTTGCCGAGATACTGCGCCTGCGCCTGGCGGTACGGCACCGCGCCCGAGCCGCCCGCCTGCACGCCCCAACCCCAGCCGCCGGCATAGTCGGGTGGGCGCTGCGCATTGAGGTTGTAGGTCGACTGGCCGTTCTGACGGCCGACACTGGCATTGATCGCGGTGTTGTTGCCGAGGCCGAAGCTCGCGGTCAGAAATACGCCTTGCGCGTTGTGCTGCAGAAAGTCCTTGTAAGTGCTGAGCGTGAGCGAGGCCAGATTGCCGAAGTTCAGCGTGTACGAGAGCGAGCCGATCCGCGAGGCAGGAATGCCCGGGAAACGGTAGCCGATGTAGCTGACCGACACAGTCTGGCGGCTGAAGAAGGGTAGCGCCAGCGTCACGCGGTCGGTCGCGGTGGGCACCGGTGTGCCGTCGCGCGCGGCCAGGTCGCCGTAGTTGCCATAGGCGCGCAGCGTCTGCGCATCGATCGAAAAGTGCGGCTCGATCAGCTGATAGCCGAGACCGAGCTGGGTGCCGGTCAGCTTGCCGGCGCTCGCGGACAATGAACCGTTGATCACGCCGGCCATGCCCATGCGCACCAGCGCACCGGCCCCCGCATTGACGAGGCCGCCGGTGGCTTCCGCATGCCCTTCGAGTGTCAGCGTGTCGCTCATGCCGCGCCGTGCTGTGGCGCTGACCGCCGGGCGCGGATCGTAGGAAAACGAATCGATGCCGTACGCGCGGCGCAGAAATCCCGCTTCGAACGAATAGCTCGACAGGCCCGCTGCCAGCATGCGCGTATCGACGTAGAGCGGCAGCGAAGTCGAAATGGTGCGGCCGAGCGCGTCGTGCGTAATGACCGTCGCCACGCCCGCGCCGGTGATGCCCGGCACGTTGTTGACGATGAACGGCCCACTCGGCACATTGCCGCTGAATTGCCGCACATTGTTGATGTACAGATCCACCGCAGACGGCACGACGGCCGTGCCCGAGAGTGCTGGTACCGGAAACGTCACAAGGTCGGGGCGCAGCGCAAAGTTGCTGCGCCACTGGAAGCCGCCGATGCGTATCGAACGGCTCCAGTCGAGCGAGGACGAAATGGTGTCGCCGAACTGCGTGGTGCTGAGCGTGGCCGGATTCGAGGTGCTCCACGCGGTGTCGTAGCGCACGTAGCGATGCAGATCGCGGTATAGATACGCGATACCGGTATTGCTCAGTACACCGGACGGGTCGAAGTAGCGCTCCTCGCTCCACAGGGCGAACTGCGCATTGGTGTCCGTTTGCACGAACGCGTCGTAGTTGATCAGAAAGCCGCGCGATGCGGCGGCGTTCGGCGTTTGCGCTAACTCGCGCGTATCGAACGTGTACGGCTTGCGGATCGCGTCGGGCACCTGCAGATCGATGGTCTGGAGCGACGCGTCGTATTCGTAGCGCAGGCCCGGGATCTGGTCGAGTTCGATCGATGCGGTGTCGGCGGCGCCGAGCTTGTCGGTGGCAATGCCGATTTCGCTCAGGTCTTTCCCCGTGGCGCTGAGCCGGCCGCCGATGTCGCGAAAGTGCGCGATCAACGAGGTGCGCTGGCCGTTGAGCATGACTTCAAGATACAGATCACGGCCTGCCGCGGCGTCCGGCGCGGTCTTTGCCGCGATACGTTCGGCAGAGGCCTGACCGGAGGCTGGCGGCGCCATCGCTTGCGCGCCCGCCCGATTCACGCTCAGCAAATTCAGCGTTGCCGCGAGCGTGACGGCATGCAGTCTCCATCCATGGCGTATTCGCCGTCGTGTCATTCTCATTGATTGCGTGGCGGTGCATCATGTGTGTTCCTGGCGACCCCGGCGCGATCTTGATCGGCCTTGCGTGCCTTTCGTCAGCACGTGTGTCGGCCCTTGAACCCTCGTGTGTTCACTCGACATTCACCGTCGCTTCAGCCGGCAGCGAATTGACCGCGGCACGTACCTTCAGCGGGCCGTTCTGGCCGGCGTTATCCGGCAGCGTGACCGGCCAGTGGCGTTCGCGGCCGGCCAGCGCGTAGCCAAGCAATCCTCTGTTGATCACGTAGGCGTTTCCTGCGTTGTCGATCAATTGCACGGCGGCGATCTGCGCGCGCTTTTTGCCCGCGTTGTCGACGCGCAGCAGCCAGCCTTGCGCGCCGCGTGACAGATGCCAGGACAGCTTCGGCTGACCGATGTCGACGGACGGCTCGACGAACACCGGCACCGAGTAGCGCAGACGGATCGTCACGCCGCTGGTGGGCGCGGCATCAGGCTCGGGCAACTCGTCGATCAGCACGCGGTAGCCCTGTTCAGCATTCGATGGCTGCGCAGTCGTGCGCACCAGCCTCACCAACTGATCGGCATGCGCGCCGATCTGGATCAGCGGTGGGCTTGCGACCAGATCCTGAGTGGGCGTGAGCGTGTCTTCGCCGCTTGCCTGATCCCAGCGGAACACGCGAACCTGGCCAAACAGCGGCTTCTCGCCGGGGTTCTTCAACGTGATGCCGGTCGCGTTGGCATCCGCCGACATGTCGACCATCACCGGCGAAATTTGCAGCGTCGCGGCCTGCGCGGGTGGGGCCGTCAGACACCATGCGAATGCGCTTGCCGTCAGCAGGCGAAGAGGTCCGTTTATGGCGCCCGCGAAGGGCGTGTTTGCAGACCACGTCCTTGCGAATCGCGTCCGTGCAGACCGCGTCCTTACTGACCGTATCAAAAGTAGACCGTGGCAGTGATGGTGGTCTGATAGGTGTCAGGTTTCGGGGTAGTCTGCGCCGGCACCTGGCCGTACACGACAATCGATTGCGCCGAGCCAGTGCCGGTGCCGCTGGCTGTGTTGGTGCCTTGCGTGTTGCCCCACAGGGTCGTATGGCCCGCATCCTGATACAGCTGGAACCCGACGGTGGTGGCGGTATTGCCGGTGGCCGTGCCGGCCATCAAACGGCTCGTTACGGTGGAGCCGGTGACCGTACCGGCGTCGAGCCCGACGTTGTACGGCGTGGTGTTGGTGCAGGTCACGGCGACCGTGGTCTGCTGGTTGATCGCGGTGCCGAGCACACCGTTGCTGCCGAAGTTCAGCGGGTTGGCGCTGATCGAGCAGTTGGCGTTCAACGTGAGCGTGACGGTGAAGGTGGTGACGGCGGTGCCGTTCGAATAGGTGGCGGCGCGCGCGAGCTGTAGAGGCAAACCGAACATCAAAGCGACGATGAGGCTGGACGACAGCAGTTTTTGTTTCATTACGAGACCTCGCAAACCGACAGGACGCGGATTTTCCAATTGCGCGGGCAGTTTGAAATTTCACTGGCTAGATTGTCGGTCTATTTGCCGGATATTTCAGTGGAGCGTAATTGTGTTATGCAATGACCATCGCAATTGATGAAATTAAGTCTACACCAGACTTTCTTCATAATACAAATTGTTGTGTTGGGAAATTTATTCGAAATATCTGGCGTGGGCAGTGTGGGCGAAGCAGGGAAATTGAGGAATTAGGAAATTATTTCTATGTGCAGGTTCGGGAAAATACCTAATTCAGGTAGTTTTTTCTAATAAATGCGAATATTTTTTGATGTGCGGAATTTGCATGATTGTGTGCGTTGAGTGGCCTATTTAATGCTAATTGACTTATTTGAAATTCGCGCGATTAAATCTCCGGCTGGTGTAAATGTCACGCAATGTTAATTATTGCTTTCAGTCAGCGCGTGCGCGGCGTCATTCGCCAAGCGCGAGCACGCGCTTGCGCCGCAACAGCGCCGAGCCGATCGACACCGTCACGCCGATGCAGCCCATCGCGACCGAAAGCGCCACGATCAGCAGGCCGGTTTGTGCCCGTGCGGAAAACACACCGACCAGCAAGCCCGCGAGTGGTTGCGTCATGTTGTTCAACAGGATCACCACGCCGGTTGTCTTGCCGTAGTCCTCGGGCGGAATGATTTTCTGCCGTGCGCTGCGGATGTAGACGTTGAACATCTTGTCGAAGCCGACAATCAGCAGGAAGCCGAGCGCATAACCCCAGGGCGCGGCGCTCGCGCCGGCGATCACGCCGCCGGCACAGATTGAAATGAAGGCGACCCGGCCGAGTGTCTGCGCAGGCCAGGCGTTGCGTGCGATCGTCAGGAGAATCAACACCGTCGCCACGGCGCCCGCGGTTTGCAGGCCAGCATAGTAACGGTTCGATTGTGCGTGAAAGCCGGTCACCATCGCGGCGGATGTCGCGAGCGTCACGCCGATCACCAGGTTTTCGGCGGCGGCGAGCAGCACGACTTTTTTCAGACCGGGCAGCATCAGCACATGGCGCAACGCGGTGCGCAGGGGCATCGTCCAGTGACCGGGTGCAGCGCGAGGTGGATCGCCGGCGCGGAAACCGCTGGTGCGTTGCCACAGCAGCAGCGCCCCATCGGCAAACAGAAACAGCACGCCGGTTGCACCGACCACCCATTCCCAGCGCCACAAGCCGAGCAGCAGTGCGGCCAGCATCGGGCCGAGTACGAAACCCAACTGGTCGGCCAACTGCGAGTAGGCGAGGACACGCTGGAATTGCTGTGTGCTGAAGATTTGCGGCAGCATCACTTCGCGTGCGACCAATCCTTGGCTCGTGAGTACACCGCACAAGGCCGACAGCGCGATCAACCAGCCGATGCCGCCAAACAGCACATACGCCAGCACGCCACCGAAACACACCAGTGCCCGTACGGTCTGGCTCACGCGCATCAGCTTGAGCGGCGAGATGCGGTCGCACAAGGCGCCGAAGAAAGGAAAGACCAGGTAGCGCGGCAGGGTTTCGATAAAAAACGCGAGCCCCGACCACGAGACCTGGTGCGTCGTCTGAAACACGACGAGTGGAACGAGGAACAGCAGGACCTGATCGGCGAGACGCGCGACAAACAGCGAGCAGAAGAAAGCCTGATGGTTGACACGCACCGTTCATGTCCCGCCGTTTATGGGTCGAGACCGATCCTATCAAAGATCGAAGGGCCCCAACTTATTGCTTGCCGCACTCCGCGCCTTGCATCCCCTGCATGCCTTCCTGAATCTGTTCCGGCGTCAGGTCGCGCTTGTGCGTGGCGAGCGACCAGCTGTGGCCGAACGGGTCCTTCAACTGACCGTAGCGGTCGCCCCAGAACATGTCGGCAGGCGGCATGACGACGGTCGCGCCGGCCTCGACGGCCTGCTTGAAACTGGCGTCGACATCCTCGACGTAGTAGTGAATCGTGACCGGCGTGCCTTTCAGCGCGTTCGGGCCCAGCGCGTTGTGGTCGGGCCATTCGTCGGTCAGCATCAGCATGGAGTCGCCGATCTTCAGGCTGGCGTGCATCACTTTGCCGCCGGGACCGGGCAGACGGTGTTGCTCGACGGCGTTGAAAGCCTTGATGTAGAACGCGATGGCTTCCGCGGCGTTGGCGCAAATCAGATACGGGGTAAGCGAGTGCATCCCGTCCGGGATCGGTTTGACAGCAGGGCTGGACATGACGGCGACTCCTTGAATTAACAGGTTCGTGAGTTGAAAGACCGGCTGCGCGAGCCAGGCCTTCAACGTTACGACGAGTGGATCACCGTCGAATCGACACTCCGGGAAAAATATTTTTTGAGCACGCCCGTGCGGTGTGGTGCGATGAGTCAGCCGGCCGGATTGTCGTCGTCCGGCGGTGCGGCGGGTGAGGAAGGGGTCGCCGGCGTCGCCGCGCCGCCGCCCGGCGCGCCGAGAATGCTGATCTGGAACGTCGGCGTGGCCGCGAGCGATTGCAAGGTCGCGTCTTCCGGGATGTGCTCGAACAGCGGCAGGATCACCGAGCCGCCGATCACCGCGCGCCGGCTATTGTCGGCCGGACGCAAGCCCCACACGTCCTGGTAGACCACCGGCACGGCCATGCCGTTGCGGGTCGTGTTGCCGATGTACAGCATCACATGCCCTCCAATGTAAATCAGCGTGCGTAGCGGTTCACCATGCTGGGCGAGGTAGTCGAGCCGTTGCGCCGGCGTCGACGCGGATAGATCGATCATGCGTCCGGCGCTCATCTGCGTCGACGAATGGCGCGGCAGCCACACGCCGAACGCCGCGAAGATGCTTTGCAGTTCCGACGAACAGTCGTTGTAGAGGCCGCTATTGCCCCAGCCGTACGGCCGGCCGATCAGCGTTTTCATCAGCATTGCCAGATGCCGCGGGGTGGCGGCGAGTGGCGTCGGAGCGATCTGGGCATCGCTCAGTTGGGCGGTGCGGATGATCGCGTGGCCGTCCACATCGCGGGCCGGGACGAGGAGTTTGCGTGCGGCGGTGGCGCTGGCAGCTTCGCTCGCGGGTTTATTTGCCTGAGGTGCCAGCCGCATGGCGTTGTCCGGGGCGAGCGGCAGCAGCGTACCGGCGGGCGCGTCGAAACGGAACACACCGCGGCTGTCGCGCACCGGCGCTGAGGCGACTATCACGGCGCCCAGAGACTTCGCGGTGGCGGCGCGCCACGTGTCGACGAAGGCGTCGTCAGTCAGGCCGACGCCTTCTGTGCGCACCCAGCCTTGCACGTCGGGCGTCTGCACGTAGCGCCACGCGCCGTCGACGCTGCTGCCCAGCACATACAGCGGCGTGCCAGGGCGGACGGCGGAGATCTGCAGGTTGTCGAACGGATAGCCTTCGCCGGCGAGGTGGTGATCGTAGAACGACGGGTCCGTGGTTGGCAGTTCGCGCACCATCAGGTTGCCGGTGGCGATCGCGCGGCGCTCGGGCTGGTAGACGGCCTTCTGCGTGAACTGGCCGACGTCCATGTTTTGCGCAATGGCGTCGATCCATGCCTTATCGTGCGGACGGAAATTCTCGCCGTAGCCGAGCGCCGCACCGCTCTTGCCGGTGTTGTCGAACTTGTCGATGCGGCGCTGCTGCAGCGCGACAATGTCCGCGCCTTGCTGGCGATAGACGCGCATCGCCACGTAAGCGGAATTCCATGGCGACGGCGCGCTCGTGCCGGTGCCGAAATAGCGCGCGTAGAGGGCGCTGAAGTGTGCCTGCTGATCCGCGGGACTCAGGAACGGCTGGTCGTAGCCGGGGTTATCCGGTTCGAGCCAGTGGTCGACGTTCTGGTCGTAGTTGGCGATCGGGAACAGTGCGACGGTGTCGACGCTGGTATGGGCATCTCGGGTCGGCGCTGGATTGCTGCAGGCGGCGAAGGTAGCGGCGGCTGCGAGCGCGGCGCATAGCGTGGCGGCACGGCGGGCCTGCGGCAAGCGGGCGGCGAGGCGTGCGGCAAAGCGGGGCAGAACAGCGACAGGCATGGAGTTCGACGGTGATGGTCCAAGGGCCCGATGATACGGTGTCGCGCGGTGGCCGCGGCGCTATGAGTGTATTTACACAACGCTTATGTGGTTTCATTGGGGTTCGAATCGTCAATAGCGGCTGTGCCATACCGCACTTCACGTGCGAGCGACCACACATGCCGAGCGTTTCCTTACACTCGACACATTGCCTCGAAGCGTCTTTCACGAGGCTCCACAACCAGGAGAACAACATGCAAACCAGCGCACGCAATCAATTCGCCGGCGAAGTCGCCGAAGTCAAACACGGTGCCGTGAACGACGAAGTCACGTTGCGCACCCCGGACGGTCTCGAGATCGTCGCAATCATTACGCACGGCAGTGCGACGTCGCTCGGCCTCGCTGCCGGCAAGAAAGCTTTTGCGCTGGTCAAGGCGTCGTCGGTGATCGTGATGGTCGACGTCGCGAAGAGCCAGGTGTCGGCGCGCAATTGCATCGCCGGTACGGTGTCGGCAGTGACCAAGGGCGCGGTGAATTCGGAAGTGACCATCAGCGCGGGCGGCGCGCAGATCGCCGCGATCATCACCAATGAAAGCGTCGACCGCCTCGGCCTCGCGAGCGGTAAGGCGGCGACGGCGATCTTCAAGGCATCGAGCGTGATCATCGGCGTCGAATGACGATCGATGCATGGCGTTGTTTGCAGGCTTGACGTCTGGACAACGCTTTATCAGGGCGCTCGTGGATCGAACGGAAAGAGGGCAGCATGCGCAGCGCGGCGCGCCGTGAAGGAAACGGCGGCTTGATTTACACTGCACGCCTCGCTCTTCCTCTTTCCGCTTTCATTACGGACGCCGTCATGTTCGAAGTCTCCTCCGCCTCGCATCTCCCCAAAGCCGCGCAATACGAAGAACTGGTCGCCCAGGCGCGCGCGCTGCTCGCCGGCGAAACCGACTGGATCGCCAACGCCGCGAATTTCTCCGCGTTCGTGTTCCATTCCCTGAGCGATCTGAACTGGGCCGGCTTCTACTTCCACGACGGCCGCGAACTGGTGGTCGGACCTTTCCAGGGCAAGCCCGCTTGCGTGCGCATCGCGCTCGGCAAGGGCGTGTGCGGCACGGCGGCGCAAACCCGTCAGACGCAAGTGGTGCGCGACGTGCATGAATTCCCCGGTCATATCGCCTGCGATTCGGCGTCGCAATCGGAAATCGTCGTGCCGCTGGTGGCGGCGGATGGCACGCTGATTGGCGTGTGGGATGTCGACAGCCCGGTCGTCGCGCGCTTCGATGAAGAAGACGCGAAGGGCATGGAAGCACTGTGCGCAGTGTTTATCGAAGCCGCGCTGCCGCGCGCAGCATAGGCGTTTCAGGCGGCGCTGATCCAGTGGTGCGGTGGCACCCTATGCATTTTCATACATAGACTAGATGCATTTCAGGGGATGGGTCGGCGGACCTCATCCCGCTATCGTTCTCTCCACGCGCTCAGGAAAACACATGAGCGCGACGAACCCCCACCAGGTTTTGGAGACATGCATGAGTTCCGCCACCGCTACTGCCACCGCCGCCACCACCAGGCCGCTGACATTCCAACGTTCCCCCGCTTTACCCCGCAATTGCACCTTCGATAGCCACGACTGGGAGATTCTCAGCCGCTACTGGCATCCGGTGGTGTTCGCTGCCGAGGTGACTGACAAACCCATCAGTGTGACGCTGCTCGACGAGCCTCTGGTCGTATTCCGCTCGAACGGCCAGTTGGTAAGCGCGCGCGATATCTGTCCGCATCGCGGCGCGCCGCTCAGCCAGGGGTGGGTCGATAACGGCAATATCGTGTGCCCGTATCACGGCCTCGCGTACGGCAACGACGGCAAGTGCAAGCACATTCCGTCGCAAACGGACGGCCCGATTCCCGAGCGCCTGCATCTTGTCACGTATGCGACGCAGGAAGCGTACGGCCTCGTGTGGGTCTCGCTGGGTGGAGGCACCGAAGCGTTGCCCGCGTTTCCCAACTGGGACGATCCCGACTTCCAGCAGATCCTGCCGCCCTCTATCGATATCAACGCTTCGGCGGGACGTCAGACCGAAGGCTTCATCGACGTCGCGCATTTCGCGTGGATCCACCACGACAGTTTCGCAGACCGGCATAACCCGGTGGTACCGCAGTATTCGGTCGAGCGGCGCGAACGCGGCATGCACGCGGAGTACGTAAGCACGGTCAGCAACTTCCCGAAGTCGATGCAGCATCGCGCACCTGAGGGCTATCTGTGGCATCGCTTCTTCGACGTGGACGTGCCGTTCTTTGCGCGCCTGACCGTGCACTTTCCCGACAACGGCCGCCTGTCGATCCTGAATGCCGCGAGCCCGGTGTCGGCGCGCAAGACCCGTCTGTTCGTGCCGATCGTTCGCAACTTCGATAAGGATTTACCGCTCGAGGACGTCTACGCGTTCAACCGTCAGGTGTTCGAAGAAGACCGTGCGATCGTCGAACAGCAGCGCCCGGAAGATCTGCCGATCGATCGTGCGGCGGAAGCGCCGATTCTCGCGGACCGGTCGTCTGGTGCCTACCGTCGGGCGTTGGCCGAGATCGGCCTCGGCCAGGCCTATGTGCGCTAGTTCGCGGTGCGGGCTCGTGATGGGTGATTGGTGATTCGGGAGAGAAGTCATGAAAGTATGGGAATGCGTGATCTGCGGCTTTCGCTATGACGAAGCACTGGGTCTGCCGGAAGCGGGCATTGCGCCGGGCACGCGTTGGGAAGATGTACCGGACGACTGGTTGTGCCCCGACTGCGCGACCGGCAAACACGACTTTGAAATGCAGGTGATCGCATGACGGCCGCTCAGCATGAAGACAAAGGACAGCCGGTGGTGATCGTCGGTACGGGCATGGCGGGCTATACGGTTGCGCGCGAATTGCGCAAGCTCGATAGCACGGTGCCGATCGTGATGATCAGCCGCGACGACGGCAGCTTCTATTCGAAGCCGATGTTGTCGAATGCACTGGCGATGAAGAAAGAGCCGCAGGCGTTGGCGAGTTGCGACGCCATGGCGATGGCGGCGCAACTGGGCGCGTGGATTCGTGTCAATCAGCGTGTGGAGCGCATTTTGCCGGCCGAGCACACGCTGGTGGTCGACAACGCGTTGCTCGGCTACAGCAAGCTGGTGCTGGCCATGGGCGCGGACCCTCGGCGCCTGAAGGTGGCGGGTGATGGCGCGGCCGACGTGATGTCGATCAACGACCTTGGCGATTACGCGCGCTTCAGATTGGCGCTCACGCGTTGCCGCTCGGTGGCGATTCTGGGCGCGGGTCTGATCGGCTGCGAGTTTGCCAACGATCTGGCCGCCGCCGGTTATGCGGTCAACCTGATCGATCCGGCTTCCACGCCGCTGGCTCGCTTGCTTCCGCAAGATGTGGGTGAGATTTTCGCCCGCGCGCTTGACGATGGCGGCATCCGTTTTCATCCTGGCCGCAGTGTGGATCGTATCAATCGCTTGTCGGACGGTTATCGGCTGACGTTCGCCGACGGTGAGCCGATCGTTGCGGATCTGGTCGTGTCGGCAGTCGGCCTTGTGCCGCGTACGGCGTTGGCGGCTGCTGCGGGTCTCGAGATCGATCAGGGCATTCGAACCGATGCGTGGTGCCGCACCAGCGCACCGGATATCTACGCACTCGGCGACTGTGCCGCGATCGACGGCAAGGTGCAGCCGTATATCCTGCCGATCATGCACGCCGCGCGAGCGCTCGCGCGCACCCTGGCCGGGCAGCCGACCCGCGTCGCTTTTCCGGTGATGCCGATTACCGTGAAGACGCCCGCGAGTCCCGCCGTCGTCGTGACGCCCGAGGGCGAGGGCGCGTGGTCGATCGAAACCACCGGCGACGCCGTGAAACACGCGGCGCGCGCCGTGTGCCGGCATGCCACCAGCGAGCGTCCGTTGGGCTTCGCCTTGCTCGGCGCGGCGATCGAGGGCAAGGCCGCCCTGATCAAGGCCATGACAGAGGGGCCATTAGCGACTAGCTGACCCATAACAACGTTCCGTCTGACCGACCTCACTTTGTGATCGCTCGGTGTTTTAAGGGCCTGTCACCTGCAACACATCCGATGATCGCATTCGCGCCGCAAGCTCTGCTTGCGGCGTTTTTTTGTCTGCTCGAAAGAGGTGCGCGCCCTTGGCGAACGCTTAGGAAGCCAGATCTTTCGCGACGTTGGCTATCAGCCTGCGCAACCAGATCGCGGCGACGCTGCGATGCGTGCGGTCATGCCAGAGTTGATAGTAGGTGAGCGCCTGTGGTTCGCCGGGAATCGGCTCGATCCGCAGCGGCAGCATCCTGGTGTAGTGCGTGGCGAGCGCACGCGTGGTAGTGAACAGCAGATTGGATCGCGCTAAAACGTAGGGCGCCATGCCGAAGTAGGGTAGCGTCGTAGTGACGGTGCGCGACAGACCATTGCGCGCGAGTTCGACGTCGACCGTGCCCCACGACGTCGTGTTGTACGTCATCACCGCCAGATGTTCGGCCTCTTCGTAGACAGGCTTGCTAAGCCGTCCCGGTTTGATGGGATGACCGTTGCGCATCAGGCACACCAGTTCGTCCTTGCACAGCGGCTGCAAATGCAGATGCTCAGGTGGCGTGCGCCAGTTGCCGATCACCAGATCGAGAAAGCCGCTTTCCAGGCCGTGTTCATAGCCGCCGTCCACCATCATCAGATGCCGGAACTCGAGCTTTGCACCCGGCGCTTCGCGATGAAACGCATCGACCACGGCGGGGACGAAGAATGCATCGAGATAATCGGGCGAACCGATCCGAAAGGTCTGGCTGGTGGTGGCCGGATTGAAGGACGAGGTGGGATGCAGAATGGCCGCGATACTGTTTAGCGCCTGCGCCGTGGGTTCGATCAGCGTGAGTGCGTGCGCGGTGAGAACCATCCGGCTGCCGCTGCGGACGAGCAGCGGATCGCCGGTCATGTCGCGCAGTTTGCGCAGCGCCACGCTGACGGTCGGCTGCGATTGTCCGAGCAGCGTTGCGGCGCGCGAGACGCTCGATTCGGTCAGTAGCGTGTGCAGCACCTTGAGAAGGTGCGAATCGATGACTTCCTTGGACATGAAAAACGGGACCCTGTTTCGTGCGGATCCATGCAGTGGGGCAGTGGTTTTGTCGAAGGATCGCGAGCGAAATATATCGACGGATATAGCGGTCGTCAATCCGGCGAAGCCCTGTGCGAAGGCGTCGAAGGCCGGCGCACGTTGAGTCATAGGGCGCGGAGTATCCCGGTAATAGCCAGCGCTTTATGATGCACGCGATGACGGGCGTGCCGCTGCCCGAATCGGGGAATACACCAAGGGAAACGATTGCCGCGAAGAACGTGCGGCTGGTGCGGTGGACCCGGCCAGGAAAGCCGCTATCATACGAACGTTACCCGGCGGATCGGACCGAAACCGCCGGGTTTGCCGGTTGCGCGGTGCGCGTCAGGAGAGACGCTCATCCGCTTTCCTCATTCGCTTCTAATATCCAGGAAATTCAAAGGCCGGCGCGATGCAAGTTCACCCCTACGCCGAGACGCGCACACGCGACGCCGCGCTTGCGGCGGCGCCTTACGGCATGTTCATCTGCACAGCCGACGGCACGTTCGACTCCGTCAACGCAGCTTTCGAGAAGCTGACCGGTTTTACCGCCGAAGAATTGATCGGCCGGCGCACTTTTGAGTCCTTGCTCGACCCGGCCGAACTCGCGAGGCGGCGCGCCGAATTGCCGCCGCTGTCGGCGCTAGGCTCACGCTATGAAGACGAATGGTCCTATGTGCGGCGCAACGGCACACCGATTCGCGTGGTGTTCGCGCTGGCGCCGCTCGCCGCCGAGCCGGCACATCCCGGTGGTGTAGACACGGGGCCGGCCCGTTATGTCGGCATTGCCATCGACATGACGCGCTACGCGCAGTCCGAGGCGCGCCTGTGGTACGTCTCGCATCACGACGGCGTGACCCGCCTGCCCAATCAGACGCTTTTCACCGAACGCCTCGAGTTGACGATCGCGCGCTGCCAGCGCAACGGCGATGGCTTTACCGTGTTGATCGCGGAACTCGATCATTTGCGCAAACTGCGCGATGCGCTCGGTTTGCATGCGGCTGAACTGGTGTTGCAGATCGTCGGCGAACGGCTGCGCGGTCTCTTTCCCAACGACGGTACGATCGCCTCGATCGGCGGCACGCAATTCGCGCTGCTGATCAACGAAACCGGCGCGGCGGCCGATGCTTTTGCCGCTGAGGCGCTGGGCCGCATCGCCGAATCGATCGACTACGCGGGTACCGCGCTGAACATCACGGCGAGTATCGGCGTCGTCGCCTATCCTGCGGACGGCGCCGATGCCCCGACGCTGATGCGTCGCGCGGGTGTGGCGTTGTCGGCGGCTTCGGCGGTGAACGGCAATGCAGTGCGGCGCTTTTCCACCGCGCTCGAAGGCCAGGCGGCGCGACGCTTCGAACTGGAGACGATGCTGCGCGAAGCGCTCGAGCGTCAGCAATTGCACCTCGTGTATCAGCCGCAGGTGACGCTTTCCAATGGCCGCATCGCGCAGGTGGAGACGCTGCTGCGCTGGAATCATCCGCAGCGTGGGCTGATCAGTCCGGTCGAGTTCGTACCGGTTGCTGAAGAGTCGGGCCTGATCGAGCAGATCGGCGAGTGGGTGATCCGTACCGCGTGCCGCGACGCCGGCAAATTGTTGCGGCTCACCGGCACCTTGCCGCGGGTCGCGGTGAACGTGTCCCCGCAGCAGTTCCAGCGGCACAATCTGTTCGAGACGATCCGCGAGGCGCTCGAAGATGCCGCGCTCGACCCTTCGTACCTTGAAGTGGAAATCACCGAGGGCGTGCTGCTGGGCGACACCGAGCTGGCACTGCAGACGCTGCATGCGTTGCGCGAATTGGGCGTTGAAGTCGCGGTGGATGATTTCGGCACCGGCTATTCGAGTCTCGCTTATCTCACGCGCTTCCCGCTGAATCGCCTGAAAATCGATCGCTCGTTTGTGATGCGCATGAGTACCGATCCGCAGTGCGCGGCGCTCGTTGGCGCCATTATCGCCATGGCTCATGCGTTGAAATTGCGGGTGACGGCTGAAGGTGTGGAGACAGCCGAACAGGCTGCGCAACTGGAAGCGCTCGGCTGCGACGAGGCGCAGGGATTCTGGTTCTCGCGACCCATTACCATCGCAGCGTTGCGCAACTTGCTGAAGCCGTTGGGCACGGGTTGACGATCGGTGGTTGATGTCGGCATCCCGTTGCCAACTTGAAGTCGGTCGCGGTCCTTCAGTCGCCGCAGCGCGCCGTACTTCGCGCAAGACGCGTGTCGCCAAAGCTAACCGGAAAAGAGAAAGGGGCCGAATGGCCCCTTTTCGTCTGCTCGCGTTACGACACGAGACTTATTTTGCTGCGTCGTCTGCGGTGGTGAGCGCTGTGCCGGCCATACCGGATGCGCGCTTGATGCTGTCCTGCACCACATTGCTCGAATGAATCATCGAGGCCATCACGGATTGCATTGCCCCGAATGCGCTATCCGAGCTGAACGGCGTGGTTTGGCCGAAGCCCGAACCGAGTTGCGCCACGTTGGCGCCGAACTCTTCGCGCAGTGATTCGCCTGCCTTGGTCAATGCGGCGGTGAATTGCGCGTCAATTTCTTTGACGTGCTGCGCGTACGACAAGGTACGTTGCACCAGTTGCTGCTGCAAATCGGACACGCCGGCGAACGGCGCGGTGTTGAACTGGCCGGCCGACAATGCGC
This sequence comes from Paraburkholderia sp. SECH2, assembly GCF_030464795.1. Classification (NCBI taxonomy): domain Bacteria; kingdom Pseudomonadati; phylum Pseudomonadota; class Betaproteobacteria; order Burkholderiales; family Burkholderiaceae; genus Paraburkholderia; species Paraburkholderia sp. SECH2. The sequence goes on along the minus strand of NZ_JALPRH010000010.1, from coordinate 97,334 downwards.
TCTTGCTTTCGGTGACGGATGCCTTCAGTGCCGCGAGATTGAGTTCGCCGAGCTTTTGCAGACATGCCAGCCCATCGAGCTGCAGGTTGGTGAAGATGTCGAAAGTGCGTTGGCCGAAGGCTGCGCTATGTTCGATCGCGGGGCTGTGCATAAGTGATCTCCAAAGTGACCCGGGGCAGGCGCCCAAAGGATTTCGGAGGCCAGGTCTCACACGAGACAGCAGGTCGACGCGGCGCAGTGATTTTGCTGCGCTGCAACATGAGCCACTTTATACCTTTGCGGCAGGATGTACAGCGTTTTCGTCAAAATGATTCGTCAGTCGAATGGCGCTTACTGTGCGCCTTATGTACGCGGATGCGCGAGGAAGAAGCGCAGCATTTCGGCCGTCGCATCGGGGCCGGATGGGTCCGTGTACGTGCCGCGCTGACTGCCGCCGGCCCATGCGTGGCCCGCGCCATGGATCGACCAGTACTCCGCTTCGGCTCCGTTCGCCGCGACGAACCGTTGCACCGTGCAAGCACGCTGGCCGCTCGCCGTGCCTGCGGCGTGCGACAGCGGGTTGAGTGTCGTGACGCCGCCATCGAAGCCCGCTAAGAGCGCGGTGGCGTTCGAGGGATGCACTGTCGTGTCCGCGTCGCCATGAAACACGATGAGCGGGCGTTGCGGTTCGACGCGTGAGCGGCTGCGATGCGCTTTGCCGCCCTTCATGGCGGCGAGCGCCGAAGGCAGATCCTTCGCGCTTCCGTAGGCGAGGCCGGAATGCACACAGGCCGCGGCGTACAGATCGGGCGAGGTTTTGAGCATGACGTCCGCCATGGCGCCACCTGCCGACAGACCCGCCACATAAACCCGCGCCGGATCGACGCGATAACGCGCCATCACCTCACGCGTGATGCCCGCGATCAACGACGGTTCGCCGTGATCGCGCTGCTGGTCGGCCGGCTTGAACCAGTTCCAGCAGGTCGACGGATTGGCGGCTTGCGACTGATTCGGATACACGACGATGAAGCCATGACGCTCGGCCATTTCGTTCATGCGCGTACCGGCTGCGAAGTCGTCGGCGTTTTGCGTGCAGCCGTGCAGCATCACGATGAGCGGCAACGGTTCGCTCTTGTAGACGGCGGGGACGTAGAGTTTGTATTGGCGTTGGCCCGCGCTGTTGCTGAAGGTGTGGGTGCTGAATGTGCCGGGGGTGTCGGCGTCGAAAGTGCGCTCGGCAGGGGCGTGCGGTGCGGCGTTGGCGTGGGATTGCGGCTGCGTCCACGCTTGTGCCCATTCGTTGACACTCTGCGGCATGGGCGGAGTTTGCACCTTGCCTGCGTCGGCCTTGCTGCCTGCGAGTGCGCGCTGAACCGCGGCGGTCGCTTCCTTCGGCCCCTTTGTGCGCAGCAGGTCGAAGGCTTCTTTCATCGACTTCAGGAAATCTTCATTCATTTTCATGATCGGCAGTGACTGCGTTGACTTACATTGCGCGTGACGGAGTCAGGCGATGAGCTTCACGGCCTCAGCATGGCTTCAACCAACGAATCAGCCATGCCGGGCACGCCTACCTGATGCGTCCGGCGAGCGCCGCCTTGACCGCGGGCGACGCGTGAAACGCGCCGAGCACCATCACCGATGCGATCGTGGCCGCCGCAAGTTCCGGCGGCACATCGGCTGCGATGCTGGCGAGGCCGAGCACGTGAATGTCCAGCCGCTCGTTGGCGGCTTGAGCGGCTTCGAGGTCCTGTTTCGAGAAGTGTTGCAGGCCGAGCACCAGCGCGCGCCGGGTCACCGTTTCCGTGACGACCTGCGCGTGGATGGCGAGCTGGTTGCGGATCGCCGTGCGAATCAGGTCGGTGCGGTTCGAGTAAAAGCCTTCTTCGACGAGCAGGTCGATCTGGCCCAGGTCGATTGGGCCGAGATTGATGGTGATCTTTTCGGTCTCACCGCCTTTGGGGCGGGAGGTGTCGATGAGTTTGAGGTTGGCCATTTCCATTCCGTTCGGCGTTCGTTCAACATCCGTACGCCATCCAAATAACATCCAATGGGATGGTTATACGCGCATCGTTCGAACGGCGTCAATGAGGAAATTGAGGGCCGGGAGAGATGGGGAACAGAAATCCGAGGCTGTTTGCGCGGCAGGCACGGTTTGCGGAAGGGCGTGAGCAAAACCTCAGCCCCCAACGACCCGCGGTGACTGCCGGCTTCGAAGTGACGTGCAGACTATTTCGCCTACTCAAGCAACGTCGACGAGCGGCTGCTTTTGTGGATCGGGTGGGCCTCTGAACGGCAGATCTCGGGGAAGCGGTTTTGCCGGCGGCTCCAGCGGCGGTTCTGGAGGCGTGCTCGAGATGGGCCCGACAGGCGAATCGTCCTTGGCCGGATTGAACCTGACTTGCATGGCAACCTCCATGTGTACCGGAACGTTCAGGGCGCTCAAAGGCGCTTATTTACTATGCCCCTTGCTGGTCCGGGACCCGTGCAGGTATTCCGTGGGCGGAAACCAGAAGAAACATTGGTTTTGCTGGGTAGAAGGCATGCTGCGTATATCGATCGGTGCTGTTATTTTTATATCCTGGGTTTTCGGGAGATCTGCTTTATTCAGACCGCCTAAATAGAAGATCGAGAAAGCGGCTGCGGTTAGCAGGGCCTCAACTACGACGAGGAGATTGATGTTGGAAATATTCTTCGCGCGTTCGTCGTTGATTTTTGCGTTGGTTTCTTGGCGCGCGAGATAATTTTCTATTAATAGTTTTTTAAGCTCGTCTGCCGATGTTATCCCTTGCGCCTGTGCCGCCTGGGGCGATCTGGCTATCGTAGCGTCCCATCCGCGCTTGTATCTATCCAGCTCCGTCGACACTGGAAGGGTTTTGTACGTGTTTCTGTGGAAGAGCGAACCCACTGAGGATCTGAAAAAGTAAAACCCGGATAAAAACAGTAACGCAAAGGTGATCGCCAGAAGCGTAAAAAACAAATAGTCTGCGAGACCATGCGTGTGCCCGATATCGACGTTAGTCAGCAGAAAACTAAGCGCGCCAATAATCGCAGTAACAAGCGTGAGGGATGACTGCAGTCGCGAGTCGATCTTGTCGCGTAAGTCGAGTTCCCGCCAATGCTGGCTTTCGTAGAGATCTTCAGCGTTCAACATGCTGCGCCCCCTTAAATCCGGCACGTTATGACGTTCTTTCCAGACGATCAAGCAGCAGTGCAACGTTCATTGTAGTGAGAGGTTTTCGGTTTTGAATCAACCAAAACCCGGAGAAAGCGCCGCGCCAGGCGTTGAATATCTGCGCGGAAGCTGGACGAGCGTCGCGAGACTCCTTTAAGAAGTCCCGCGAGTGGAGGGGGTTAAATCATTGAGCCGGGAGGCTTCGATCAGGTGGGCTATGAGGCGCCACGGAGCGCCTCGACCGACGTCACATCAACACAATGTCGTACTGCTCCTGGCTCAAATTCGACTCCACCTGCAACGATACCGGCTTGCCGATGAAATCGATCAGCATCGCCAGATGCTGCGATTCTTCCTCGAGGAAAAGATCGATCACCTGCTGCGACGCCACCACGCGAAACTCGCGCGGATTGAACTGCCGCGACTCGCGCAGAATCTCGCGCAGCACGTCGTAGCACACCGTGCGCGAGGTCTTGACCTGTCCCTTGCCCTGGCAAACCGGGCAGGGCTCGCACAGCACATGCGCTAACGATTCACGCGTGCGCTTGCGTGTCATCTCCACGAGTCCGAGCTGCGAGAAACCGTTCACGGTCACGCGCGTGCGATCGCGCGAGAGTGCCTTCTTCAACTCACCAAGCACCTGATCGCGATGCTCGATGTTCTCCATATCGATGAAGTCGATGATGATCACGCCGCCCAGATTGCGCAGCCGCAATTGCCGCGCGATGGTGTGCGCGGCTTCGAGGTTGGTCTTGAAGATCGTATCGTCGAAGTTGCGCGCGCCGACGTAGCCGCCGGTGTTCACGTCGATCGTGGTCATCGCTTCGGTCTGGTCGATCACCAGATAGCCGCCCGACTTCAGATCGACCCGGCGTGACAATGCGCGCTGGATTTCCGCCTCGATGTTGTACAGATCGAAGAGCGGCCGCTCGCCGGTGTAGTGATGCAGCTTCGACGACACCGCCGGCGTGAACTCCGCTGCGAAGTCCGCGAGCATCTGATAGGTCTCGCGCGAGTCGACCTGAATGCGCGAGGTCTCGTCGTTGACGAAATCGCGCAGCACACGTTGTGCGAGATTCAGGTCCTGATATAGCAGGCTGGTCGGCGGCATGCGCTGACCTTGCGAGATGATGGTCGCCCACGTCTTGCGCAGATACGCGACGTCTCCGGCCAATTCTTCGCTGGTTGCATCTTCAGCGATGGTGCGCACGATGTAGCCGCCCTTTTCGTCGGCGGGCAGCACGGCGGTCAAACGCGCACGCACGGCCTCGCGTTCGGCTTCGCTCTCGATCTTCTGCGAGATGCCGATGTGCGGCTCCTGCGGCAGATACACGAGCGTGCGCCCGGCGATACTCACTTGCGTGGACAGCCTTGCACCCTTGGTGCCGATGGGATCCTTCACGACCTGCACCATCAGCGTCTGACCTTCGAAGACGATTTTCTCGATGGGCTGATGCGGCGTTTGATGCTGCGGTTCGCCCGCAATGCGCGGATGCCAGATATCCGCTACGTGGAGGAACGCGGCGCGTTCCAGACCGATGTCGATGAAGGCGGATTGCATGCCCGGCAACACGCGGACGACTTTGCCGAGATAGACATTGCCGACGCGTCCTCGCGACAGCGTTCGTTCGACGTGAAGTTCCTGGACGGCGCCTTGCTGGACGAGCGCGACGCGCGTTTCCTGCGGCGTGACATTGATCAGGATTTCTTCATTCATGGTGTTATTTTAGAAGTCGATGCGCGCTGCACGCAGGAGGGCAGCGGTTTCAAAAAGCGGCAAACCCATGATACCTGAATAGGACCCGTCGATATGTTCGATAAACTCCGCGGCGCGTCCCTGCACGCCGTACGCGCCCGCCTTGCCGAGCGGCTCGCCGCTTGCGGCATAGCGGCGCACGGCGTCCGCTTGCAGTGCAGCAAAACGCACCTTCGATACCGATAGTGCGGCCGGCAGCAACGTGCCCTCCGCGTCGACCACCGCGATGGCCGTCAGCACTTCGTGATCGCGGCCCGCGAGACGCGTGAGCATCGCGACGGCATCGTCGGCATCGACGGGCTTGCCGAGGATCGCGTCGTCGATCGTGACGGTTGTGTCGGCAACCAGGATCGGCCGTGCCGCATGGCCGCCTGCCACGAGACGTGCGCGTGCTGCGTGCGCCTTCGCGATGCACACGCGCTGCACGTAGTCGCGGGCCCGCTCGCCGGGTAGCTCGACTTCGAGCGCTTCGGCATCTTCATCGGGACGCGGCAGGAGCAATTCAAAACGCACGCCGAGTTGTTGCAGCAACTCCTGGCGGCGCGGACTTTGGGAAGCGAGGTAAACGAATGGATGCAGCGAAGGGGCGGACGTGGGCATGAACAGGTCTCGATGAGGCGGGTTGCGTCAATGCGCGAGGCGCGCGCGATGAGCGTATCAGTCAGGCGACGATGAACGAGCCGAAGGACACGATGAAAAGCGCGTCGATCAGCGTATCGATGAACGCGCCTGCAAATGCGCCCACAAGCACGTCCACAAGCGCGTCAATCAGCGCAGGCAACAGGACCGGCAAACACGCGATCCGTCAGCCGCCTCGTTCGCTCACACGCGGTGATAGGGGTGATTTTGCGTGATGGTCCACGCGCGGTAAAGCTGTTCGGCGAGCAGCACGCGCACCATGGCGTGCGGCAGCGTCAGGCTGGAGACACGCAGCAGCATATCGGCGCGTGCTTTCAGATCGGGATCGAGCCCGTCGGCGCCGCCGATCAGAAACGCCACGTCGCGGCCGTCCTGCTGCCAGCCGGGGAGGGCGCCGGCGAGCTGCATCGTGGTCCAATCCTTGCCGCGTTCATCGAGCGCGACGATGCGCGCGTTCTTCGGCAACGCGGCTTCGATTTTCTGCCGCTCGGCCGCCATCACACTTTCGGCCGGACGCCCCGACGAACGCTGCTCGGGCTTGATCTCGCGCAGCTCGATACGCAGCTCGGGCGGCATGCGCTTCGCGTATTCGTCGAAGCCGGTGGCGATCCAGTCCGGCATCTTGTGGCCGACGGCGAGGATGTGCAGTTTCATGACGGATGTAATCGGGGGCGCAAGCGCTGCAATCGCTTCAATCGCGCACGCATGCTCTGACTTTGCGTCGCGGACTTCAGCGGTTTGCCCGCCGCGTACTTACTTGCGGCGTACCGGCGTCTTGCGTGCAGGCTTTTTGACAGCCGGCGCTTCGTCTTCTTCGTCCTCGTCATCCGGCTCGCTTGAGCGCGCGCCGCCGAACGGATCCGGCGTGGACAGCTTGAGGCGCACCGGCTTGTCGCCCCAGATTTCTTCGAGGTTGTAGTACTGGCGCAGCGCCGGTTGCAGGATGTGCACGATCGCGTCGCCGCAATCGACCAGCACCCATTCGCCGACGTCGTCACCTTCGGTGCTGATGACGTCGCCGCCGTTTTCCTTGACGCTCTCGCGCACGCTCGAAGCGAGCGCCTTGGTCTGGCGGTTCGAGGTGCCGGAGGCGACGATCACGCGATCGAACAGCGCGGTCAGGTGGCTGGTGTTGAACACCTTGATGTCTTGCGCTTTGACGTCTTCGAGAGCGTCGACAATCACGCGTTGCAGTTTGCGAATATCCATGGGGTTACCGGTGGTACAGATGATGTTGAAGAATATAGTCCCACACCGCAGTGGGGACATGGCTTGCGGCCCGGGCCTGGTTCCTGTCTTGCGGTTCGCCGCCTGCGAGGGCGAGCCGCTGGGTCACCTGTTCGCGCAGATGCGCGCGAATGTCGGTGGCCGAGACGTTGAACGCAAGCGTCGTATCGATCAGCAAGTGCCCGCAGGGGGTGGCTTGCAGAACGTCGGCGCGGGCACGGCGCGCGTCGATTTCTTTAGCGACCACGGGCGGAATCGATGCGAGGTCGAAACCGGGGCGCGTGGCCGCGCAGATGTGAGCAAACTCGAACAGGCGCCGCCAGTCGCGCCATGTGTCGAGATGCACCAGTTGATCCGCACCGATCAGAAGCGCAATCGACGCATTCGGACCTTCGCGTTCACGCCATAACTGCAGCGTGTTGATCGTGTATGTCGGACCGTCGTGTTCGATCTCGTCGGTCGCCACCCGCACGGTCACGCCCGGCAGCACCAACGCAGTGGCGGCGGCGCGGGTCATGGCCAGCCTGTGAACAGCCGCTGACACGTCTGTTTTCTGCCAGGGCTGTCCGGCCGGCAGCAGCACCAGCTCGGTCAGGTTCAGCACCTCGGCGAAACGCCGCGCGAGCGCGAGGTGGCCGTCGTGGATCGGATCGAAAGTGCCGCCGAGCAGTCCAATCCGGCGAGGCAGGGCGACAGGATGAGCGTTCGGCTTCAGGTGAAGATCCTTTGTCGTGGTCACGTGGTGTGCGGTGTGGGCTTAAAGCCTCACACCCACTCGCGCGGCACGAGAAAATCGGTGTAAAGACGCGCTTCCGGCGTGCCCGGTTCGGGATGCCAGTTGTAGCGCCAGTTCACCACAGGCGGCATCGACATCAGTATCGATTCGGTGCGTCCGCCGCTCTGCAGCCCAAACAGTGTGCCACGGTCGAAGACCAGATTGAACTCGACGTAGCGGCCGCGCCGGTATGCCTGGAAGTCGCGCTCGGCTTCGCCGTACGGAATGTTGCGGCGCTTTTCGATGATCGGCATGTACGCTTTGAGGAATCCTTCGCCGACGCTTTTCAGCATCGCGAACGATTGATCGAAGCCCGGCGCCGAGAAATCGTCGAAGAAAATCCCGCCGATGCCACGCGGTTCATTGCGGTGTTTGAGGAAGAAGTATTCGTCGCACCAACGCTTGAAACTCGGGTAGAGGTCGGCGCCATAAGGCTGCAGCGCGTCGCGGCACACCCGATGGAAATGCTGCGCGTCTTCCTCGTAGCCGTAGTACGGCGTCAGATCCATGCCGCCGCCGAACCAGAACACCGGCTCTTCGCCGGCCTTGGTCGCGATCAGCAGACGCACGTTCATATGCACGGTCGGGCAGTGCGGATTGTGCGGGTGCAGCACGAGCGAAACGCCCATGGCTTCGAAACCACGGCCGGCCAGTTGCGGGCGTGCGGCGCTTGCCGAACCCGGCAACGCGTCGCCTGCTACGTCCGAAAAGCCGATGCCGGCCCGCTCGAAGAAGTTGCCGCCTTCCAGAATCCGTGTGTAGCCGCCGCCGCGCAGCTTTTCGCCGGGGGCGCGCTGCCATGCGTCGGTCGCGAACGGCTTACCGTCGAACGCGCCGAGCGTGTCCGCGATATGCGTTTGCAGGCCTTGCAGCCAGCTGCGCACGGCCTGTGCGTCATAGCTCGAATCGGTCATGAATGCAGATGCAGAGGGCGGCACGCCTGTCGTGCCGCGGGTTTTTCTTGAAGGGCGAGCGCCGGGCCTTCGTCCGGATATTCCTGAAGGCGCGGTGCTACGGTCGTTCGCGCCGGGTGAAATGCCGCTCAACCGGGGTGAGCCCACATGGAGCGGTGGGCGCCGTGATGACCGCGATGGCCGCGAAAACCCGCAGTGTAGCGCCGTTGGCGCCGCACGCGGGCGAGTGGGGCGGGCTTAGTGCTTGCCTTCGGTCTTGGCGTCGTGCTTGCGGTTCAATGCGCGGTAGCCGATGTCGCGGCGATATTGCATGCCGTCGAACGAAATCTGGTTGATCGTCTCGTACGCGACCGACTGTGCGCTGCGCACCGAATCCGCCAGCCCGACCACACACAGTACGCGGCCGCCCGACGTGGTCAGCTTGCCGTCCGCCAGCGTGGTGCCGGCGTGGAAAGTGACCGAATCGCCGGTTTCCGCCGGGATATCGCTAATCCGGTCACCCTTGCGCGGCGTGTCCGGATAGTTGTATGCGGCGAGCACCACGCCGAGCGCGGTACGGCGGTCCCATTCGAGTTCGATCGTATCGAGCGTGCCGGCGATGGCCTGTTCGACCACCTTCGAAAAGTCGCCCTTCAGGCGCGCCATGATCGGCTGCGTTTCCGGGTCGCCCATCCGGCAGTTGAATTCGAGCGTCTTCGGGTTGCCTTGCGCGTCGATCATCAGGCCGGCGTACAGGAAGCCCGTGAAACGGATGCCTTCTTTCTCCATGCCGCGCACGGTCGGCTGGATGATTTCGCGCATCACGCGTGCATGCAGTTGCGGCGTGACGATCGGCGCGGGCGAATAGGCGCCCATGCCGCCAGTGTTCGGACCCTGGTCGGCGTCGAGCAGGCGCTTGTGATCCTGGCTCGAAGCAAGCGCCAGCACATGCTTACCGTCCACCATCACGATGAAGCTGGCTTCTTCGCCGGCGAGGAATTCCTCGATCACGACGCGCGCGCCGGCATCGCCCAGCTTGTTGTCCGACAGCATCATGTCGACGGCGGCGTGCGCTTCTTCCAGCGTTTGCGCAACCACGACGCCCTTGCCGGCGGCGAGGCCGTCGGCCTTGATCACGATCGGCGCGCCCTTGGCGTCCAGATACGCGTGCGCGGCGGCGACGTCGGCGAAGGTTTCGTACTCGGCGGTCGGGATCGCGTGGCGCTTCATGAACGCCTTGGCGAAATCTTTCGAGCTTTCGAGCTGCGCGGCTTCTTTGCTCGGTCCGAAAATCTTCAGACCGCGCGAGCGGAACAGATTGACGATGCCCGCGGCGAGCGGCCCTTCCGGTCCGACCAGCGTGAACGCGATCTGTTCTTTCTCGACGAAATCGGCGAGTTCGGCCGGATCGGTGATGTCGATATTGCGCAGACGCTCGTCCTGGGCGGTGCCGCCATTGCCGGGCGCAACGTAGACGAGCTGAACCCGCGGCGATTGCGCGAGCTTCCATGCCAGCGCATGTTCGCGACCGCCGGAACCGACGACGAGTAACTTCATGTGAATCCCCGAGACTTAAAAACCATAAACGGCTGAAGCATCACGCCCAGCCGTGGAAAAACAGCGAGGTTTGCAATGGGCCCGCAGCCAGGCAGCGGCGCAGGGCACATAGCGAACCCGGGTGGTGGCGGTGCGGAAGGCCCCAACCAACGCCCGCTCTGCAGCAACGCGAGTGCTAACCGGCGGCGCGGGCGTGTGGTTCGCTGCAGAGCCACGCGCCATGTGCCGCCGGGACACGCTCATTCGTCGGCGATCGCGGCGTTTGTATAGACTTCCTGCACGTCGTCCAGACTCTCCAGCGCGTCGAGCAGCTTCTGCATCTTCACCGCGTCGTCGCCCGTGAATTCGACTTCCGTCTGAGGTTTCATCGTCACCTCGGCCAACTCGGCCTTGAAGCCCGCGGCTTCGAGCGCGGTCTTCACCTTCGGGAAATCGTTCGGCGGGCACAGCACTTCGATACTGCCGTCTTCGTTCGTGACAACGTCTTCAGCGCCGGCTTCGAGCGCGGCTTCCATCAGCTTGTCTTCCGGCGTGCCGGGCGCGAACAGGAACTGGCCGACGTGATCGAACATGAACGACACCGAGCCGTCCGTGCCCATGTTGCCGCCGTTCTTCGAGAACGCGTGACGCACGTCCGCCACCGTACGGGTGCGGTTGTCGGTCATGGTGTCCACGATCACTGCCGCGCCGCCGATGCCATAGCCTTCGTAGCGGATTTCTTCGTAGTTTGCGCCATCGACACCGCCCACACCGCGCTGGATCGCACGGTTGACGTTATCTTTCGGCATGTTGGCGTCGTACGCCTTTTCGACGGCGAGCCGCAGACGCGGATTCGAGTCGATGTCGCCGCCACCCATGCGGGCTGCCACTTGGATTTCCTTGATGAGCCGCGTCCAGACCTTGCCGCGCTTGGCGTCTGCCGCTGCTTTTTTATGCTTGATGTTGGCCCATTTCGAATGACCCGCCATACTTTTCTCCGTCGCGCGCGCCAGTGGGGCGCACGCATAGTGCAATTGTCGTTGCGATGTCGGGCGCGCGGCGCTGCTGATTGCGGCCTTGCGCCTCGATGTCAAACCGCTCGGCGCCGGACCGCCCGGTGTCAGGCTTTCCTCAGCTGGATCGCGCCCGGCCGGACCCGGCTAGCGGAACCAAAGGTTGGCAGCGCGGTTGGGGCGGGGCAGGACGGTCAGCGGGCGGCTCAGCGGCGCCCCAGGTGCGCCGGTCCCGGCAGACCCGGCGTGAAGGCGTGATGCACCGCGTGGCAGTGCAAGTCGAGCCGCTCTTTGAGCGGATTCGAATTTTATCACGGCGCAGGGGTGCGGCAGAGGAGAGCGTAGTCGGAAATCACGGGGAAACTGCGCGGTGGCGGCGCGTTGCGCGCACCACCCCGCTGCTTTCTTCAGTCCGCTGTCAGTTTTTCGTGCCGAACAGGCGGTCGCCGGCGTCGCCGAGACCCGGCACGATATACGCGTGTTCGTTCAGGTGCGAATCGAGCGACGCCACGTACAGTTTGACGTCCGGATGCGCGTCCTGGAACACCTGCACGCCTTCCGGCGCGGCCACCAGCGCGAGGAACATGATGTTCTCGCCGGCCACGTTGCGGCGCTTGAGCACGTCCACCGCATGCACGGCCGAGTAGCCGGTCGCGACCATCGGGTCGCACAGAATGAACACGCGGTCTTCCAGATCCGGCAGGCGCACCAGATACTCGACCGGGCGATGGTCTTCGGCGCGATACACGCCGATGTGGCCCACGCGCGCCGACGGCACCAGCTCCAGCAAGCCGTCCGACATGCCGATGCCGGCACGCAGAACCGGCACGATCGCCAGTTTCTTGCCGGCGATCACCGGCGCGTCGATCTCGACCAGCGGCGTGGTGAGGCGGCGCGTGGTCATTGGCAGATTGCGGGTGATCTCGTAGCCCATCAGCAGCGTGATCTCGCGCAGCAGTTCGCGGAACGTGCGAGTCGAGGTGTCCCGGTCGCGCATATGCGACAGCTTGTGCTGGATCAGCGGGTGATCGAGGATGAAAAGATTGGGAAAACGGCTGTCCTGGGTCATGGCGGGGGCGCAAGCGGCGGCTAGAGGGATCGGTTTGGCGCTCCGCACGGCCTGAAACCGGCAGGCGGGCGCGCCACGGCGCAAGTTTACCGAAAGAGTGGCGCCGGAAGATACCGGAGATTGCAGTGGCCCGGCGCAGTCCGGCACCGATTCTTCTAGAATCGGGGGATTCTTTGCCACGATTGGGCAACCGCGGGACCATCCCCGCGCCACGAGTACGTCATGAGGATAGGCACATGGACATGGGAATCGCAGGACGCACCGCGCTGGTTTGCGCGGCCAGCAAGGGTCTGGGGCGCGGCTGCGCGGAAGCGCTGGCAGCCGAAGGCGTCAACCTGACGATCGTCGCGCGCACGGCTGAGACGCTGGAGGCGACCGCCGCCGAGATTCGCAACCAGAGCGGCGTCGAAGTGAAAACGGTGGCGTGCGACATCACCACGCCCGAAGGACGCGCCGCGGCGCTTGCCGCCTGTCCGCAGCCGGACATTCTGGTTAACAACGCGGGCGGCCCGCCGCCGGGCGACTTCCGCAACTTCACGCACGAAGACTGGATTCGCGCGCTGGAGAGCAACATGCTGACGCCGATCGAGCTGATCCGCGCGACCATCGACGGGATGAGCGAGCGTGGCTTTGGGCGCATCGTCAACATTACGAGCTCGGCGGTCAAGGCGCCGATCGATGTGCTCGGTCTCTCTAACGGTGCGCGCTCGGGGTTGACCGGTTTCATTGCGGGACTGGCGCGCAGCAAGGTGGCTGCCTCGGGCGTGACGATCAACAGCCTGTTGCCGGGCCTGTTCGACACCGACCGCATCGCCACCACCTTTGCGGCGCAAGCCAACGCGCAACACATTTCCGTCGATGATGCGCGCAAGCAGCGCATGAAGACGATTCCCGCCGGCCGTTTCGGCACGCGTGACGAATTTGGCCGCGCCTGTGCGTTCCTGTGCAGCGTGCATGCCGGCTACATCACCGGGCAGAACTGGCTGATGGACGGCGGCGCTTACCCCGGTACGTTCTGAGCGTGTACGTTCTGACACACCAGCAGCACCTTCACTACAACAACGACAATCACAACGGTTTCAGGAGTCTTACGTCATGAGCACCCGCATTGCGCTGATCGCGCACGATCACAAGAAAGACGACATCGTCAAACTGGCCGGCGAATACGTCGATACGCTGAGGCGTTGCGAGATCGTCGCGACCGGCACGACCGGCACGCGCATTGGCGATGCGCATGGCCTCACGGTCGAGCGCATGTTGTCCGGCCCGCACGGCGGCGACCTGCAGATCGGCGCGCAGCTTGCGGAAGGGCGGGTGGACATGGTGATCTTCCTGCGCGACCCGATGACGCCGCAGCCGCACGAACCGGATATCAACGCCTTGGTGCGTGCCTGCGACGTTCACAACATTCCATGCGCCACCAATATTTCGACCGCGCGAATGATTCTCGACGTACTGACCTTGCGCCTCACGCAGCGGGTCTAGGCGAACGCGGTGGTGTTTCAAGATCGAACGAAACCACAAACCAGGGAGACATGATGGTCAAAGCAATCCGATTCGACAAAACCGGCGGCCCGGAGGTGATGAAATGGGTCGACGTCGAAGTGGGCGAGCCGGTCGCGGGCGAGATCCGCATCAAACAGACTGCGGTCGGGCTGAACTATATCGACGTGTATTTCCGCAAGGGCTTGTACCCACTGCCGTTGCCGGGTGGACTCGGGATGGAAGCGGCGGGTGAAGTCACGGCGGTCGGCCCTGGCGTGACCGGCTTCAAAACGGGCGATCGCGTAGCCTACGTGGCGCGCCCGCCTGGCGCATACGCCCAGGAGCGTGTGTTGCCGTCGGCGCTAGCCGTCAAGGTGCCGGACGCGTTGAGCGACGAGCAGGCAGCCTCCGTGATGCTGCAAGGGCTGACCGCGCAATACCTGCTGCGCCGCACGTATCCGGTGAAGGCCGGCGACACGATCCTGATTCAGGCCGCGGCCGGTGGCGTTGGCCTGCTGGTTTGCCAGTGGGCGAAGGCGCTCGGCGCCACGGTGATCGGCACGGTCGGTTCCGACGAGAAAGCCGAAATCGCCAAAGCACACGGTTGCGATCACCCCATCGTCTATACGCGCGAAAACTTCACCAAGCGCGTGCGCGAGATCACCAATGGCGCAGGGGTGCCGGTGGTGTACGACTCGATCGGCAACGACACGTTTACGGCTTCGCTCGATTGCCTCGCACCGCTTGGCATGTTCGTGAGCTTCGGCAATGCCTCGGGACCGTTGCCGCCGATCGATTCGTCGGAATTCGCCGGACGCGGTTCGCTGTTCTTTACGCGTCCCACGCTCTTCACGTATATCGCCAAACGCAGCGACTACGAGGCGATGTCCTCGGAGCTGTTCGACGTCCTGGTGTCGGGCAAGGTGAAGGCGAGCATCAATCAGCGCTATGCGCTGGCTGATGTCGGGCAGGCCCATGCGGATCTCGAAGGGCGCCGCACCACCGGTTCGACGGTTCTGCTGCCGTAAACCCGAAAGACCGCAAACCCATACCCAGCGGGTCAAGGCCGTTCCATCTCCCGATGGAACGGCCTTTTCCGTTTACGCGATTTTTACATCCCATCCCAGATCTTTGACCAGCCCTTTACGCGGATCGGCATAACGTTGCACCTATCCAAAGTCCGTGAATGGGGAATAGAAATGGATGTGCTGTATGTCGGGGGGATGGTGCTGTTTTTCGCGCTGACCTTTGGGTTGATTGCCGGCTGCGAGAAGTTGATGCAGTTCCGGCGTGGCCAGGGAGCTCGCTCATGACCTGGATTCTCTGGTTGTCTGGTGCGGCGACCGCGCTGCTGTTTGTGTACCTGGTCTATGCGCTCTTGCGCGCGGAGGACATTGAATGAACTCGAACAATGTCCTGCAAGCGGGTTTCTTCATCGTCGTGCTGCTGGCTGCCGCGGTGCCGATGTCCCGTTATCTGAGCAATGTGATGGACGGCAGCTCGCGCGTGGTCCGCTTCGGCGGTCCTATCGAACGTTTGCTGTATCGCATCGCGGGCGTCGATCCGTCGGCGGAAATGGGCTGGAAGCACTACGCCATCGCCACGATCGCGTTCAACGCGCTCGGCACGCTGTTTCTTTACCTGTTGCTGCGCGTACAAGGCTGGTTGCCGGGCAACCCGCAGCAGTTCGGCCCGATGACGGTCGACGGCGCGTTCAATACAGCTGTCAGCTTCGTGACCAACACGAACTGGCAGGATTACACGCCTGAGCAAACCGTTGGCTATCTCGCGCAGATGCTCGGCTTCACTGTGCAGAATTTCTTCTCGGCCGCCACCGGCATCGTGGTGGTGATCGCGCTGATTCGCGGCTTTGCTCGTCACACTGCGCAAACCATCGGCAACTTCTGGGTCGACCTGACGCGCGTGACGCTCTACGTGTTGCTGCCGATGTCGGTGATCATCGCTGCGATCCTGATGAGCCAGGGTGTGATCCAGAACTTCAAGTCGTATCAGGACGTGCCGACGTTGCAAACCACTACGTACGCCGCCCCGAAGCTCGATGCACAAGGCAATCCGGTGAAGGACGCCAAGGGCAATGCGGTGACGGTCGATACGCCGGTGAAGACGCAGACCATCGCGATGGGCCCGGTTGCTTCGCAGGAAGCGATCAAGATGCTCGGCACCAACGGTGGCGGCTTCTTTAACGGCAACTCGGCGCATCCGTACGAAAACCCGACGCCGTTCTCGAACTTCGTCCAGATCTTCTCGATCCTGATCATTCCGGCGGCATTGGCACTCGTATTCGGCCGCATGATCATGGACCGCAAGCAAGGCGTGGCCGTGCTCGCGGCAATGACGATCGCTTTCGGCGTATGCGTGTTCGGCGAAATCGGCGCCGAGCAATCGGGTAATCCGGCGTTGACCGCGTTGCACGTCGATCAATCGGCGAATGCGATGCAGTCGGGCGGTAACGCGGAAGGCAAGGAAACGCGCTTCGGTATCGCGCAGTCGGGCATCTTCACGGTGGCGACCACGGCGGCTTCGTGCGGCGCGGTAGCGAATACGCACGACTCGCTGACGCCGATCGGCGGCCTCTATCCGATGCTGCTGATGCAACTCGGCGAAGTGATCTTCGGCGGCGTGGGTTCCGGTATGTACGGCATGCTCGTGTTCGCACTGCTGGCCGTATTCGTGGCAGGCCTGATGATCGGCCGCACGCCTGAATACGTCGGCAAGAAGATCGAAGCGTACGAGATGAAGATGGTGTCGATCGTGGTGCTGCTCACGCCGCTGCTGGTGCTGGTGGGCACGTCGATCGCGGTGCTCAGCGATGCGGGCAAGGCCGGCATTCTGAACCCCGGCGCGCACGGCTTCTCCGAAATCCTTTACGCGTTCAGCTCGGCTGCGAATAACAACGGCAGTGCGTTTGCAGGCCTCACGGTCAGCACGCCGTTCTACAACTGGCTCACGGCTATCGCGATGTGGTTCGGCCGCTTCGGCACGATCATTCCGGTGCTGGCAATTGCCGGTTCGCTGGCTTCGAAGAAGCGCATCGGTGTGACCGGCGGCACGCTGCCGACTCACGGCCCGCTGTTCGTCGTGCTGCTGCTCGGCACGGTGCTGCTGGTCGGCGCGCTGACTTATGTGCCTGCGCTTGCGCTCGGACCTGGTGTCGAACATCTGATGATGATGGGCGCCCATTGAGGCGGCCCATTGAGATGACACCAGCGACCAACGAGTGAACAGGCGCAAACGGGAAATTCGAGGATTCAATGACTGAACATAATGCAACCAGGTCCATGTTCGACCCGGCGCTGCTGCGCCCGGCGATCGTGGACTCCTTCAAGAAGCTCACGCCGCGCACGCAGTTCCGTAACCCGGTGATGTTCTGCGTGTACGTCGGCAGTATTCTGACGACCATTCTGTGGATCGCCGCGCTCGGCGGTCAGGCTGAGGCGCCCGCGGGCTTCATTCTCGCGGTCACCTTGTGGCTGTGGTTCACGGTGCTGTTCGCGAACTTCGCGGAAGCGCTTGCCGAAGGCCGTTCCAAGGCCCAGGCAGCGTCGCTGCGCAGCGCGAAGAAAGACGTGATGGCCAAGAAGCTCAACGAGCCGCATCCGAAGTCGCCGATCCGTATTCTGACGGCGTCCGATCTGCGTAAAGGCGACGTTGTGCTGGTCGAAACCGGCGACGTGATTCCGGCTGACGGCGAAGTGATCGACGGTGTTGCGTCGGTCGACGAATCGGCGATCACGGGTGAATCCGCACCGGTGATTCGCGAGTCGGGCGGCGATTTTTCGTCGGTGACGGGCGGCACGCGCGTGCTGTCGGACTGGATCGTCGTGCGTGTCACGGCGAATCCGGGTGAGGCCTTCCTCGACCGCATGATCGCGATGGTCGAAGGCGCCAAGCGTCAGAAGACGCCGAACGAAATCGCCCTGACGATTCTGCTGGTCGCGCTGACCATCGTGATGTTGCTGGCTACCGCCACGCTGCTGCCGTTCTCGATGTTTTCGGTCGAAGCTGCAAAAGCGGGTCACGTGGTCACGATTACCGCGCTGGTCGCGCTGCTGGTGTGTCTGATTCCGACCACCATCGGCGGACTGTTGTCGGCGATCGGTGTGGCCGGTATGAGCCGCATGATGCAGGCCAACGTGATCGCCACCTCGGGCCGTGCTGTTGAAGCCGCAGGTGACGTCGACGTGCTGTTGCTCGACAAGACCGGCACGATCACGCTCGGTAACCGCCAGGCTTCGCAGTTCGTGCCGGCGCCGGGCTTGACCGAAGAAGCACTGGCCGACGCCGCCCAGCTTTCGTCGCTCGCTGACGAAACGCCGGAAGGCCGCAGCATCGTCGTGCTGGCCAAGCAGCGCTTCAATATCCGTCAACGCGATATGGCTTCGCTGAAGGCGGAATTCCTCGCCTTCACGGCGCAAACGCGGATGAGCGGTGTCGATCTGCCGGGCCGTGAAATCCGCAAGGGCGCGGCCGACGCAGTGAAGAACTACGTCGAAGCAAACGGCGGCCGTTTCCCGAACGAAGTCAGCACGGCAGTGGCCGAAGTCGCACGCCGCGGCAGCACGCCGCTGGTGGTCGCCGAGAAAGGCGAGCAGGGCGCACGCGTGCTCGGCGTGATCGAGCTGAAGGACGTGGTGAAGGGCGGTATCAAGGAACGCTTCGCCGAACTGCGCAAGATGGGTATCAAGACCATCATGGTGACGGGCGACAACCGCCTGACCGCAGCAGCGATCGCAGCGGAAGCAGGCGTCGACGATTTCCTCGCCGAAGCCACGCCGGAAGCGAAGCTCGCCACGATCCGTTCGCACCAGGCCGAAGGGCGTCTGGTGGCGATGACCGGCGACGGCACCAACGACGCCCCGGCGCTGGCACAGGCCGACGTCGCGGTGGCGATGAACACCGGCACGCAGGCAGCGAAAGAGGCCGGCAACATGGTCGACCTTGATTCGAATCCGACCAAGCTGATCGAGATCGTCGAAATCGGCAAGCAGATGCTGATGACGCGCGGTTCGCTCACGACGTTCTCGATTGCGAACGACGTGGCGAAGTACTTCGCGATCATCCCGGCGGCGTTCGCGACCACGTATCCGGCACTGAACGCGCTGAACGTGATGCATCTGGCTACGCCGGCCTCGGCGATCATGTCCGCGGTGATTTTCAACGCGCTGATCATCGTGCTGTTGATTCCGCTGGCGCTCAAGGGCGTGCGTTATCGCGCGCTGGGTGCGGCGATTCTGCTGCGCCGCAATCTGCTGATCTATGGTTTGGGCGGGATCATCGTGCCGTTCATCGGCATCAAGCTGATCGATATGGTGCTGGCCGCGTTCGGCTGGGTTTGAGCAGCGGCTGTTTAAGAGGAATTACTCATCATGAAAAATCTGTTCCGTCCGTTAATCGTGATCTTCGCGGTGCTGACCGCGGTCACCGGCCTCGCTTATCCCGCCGTGATGACCGCGGTCGGTCAGGCGGCCTTCAACAACCAGGCCAACGGCAGCATGCTCGAGAAGGACGGCAAGGTGGTCGGCTCGAAGCTGATCGGCCAGCAGTTCGATGCGCCGCAGTACTTCTGGGGCCGTCTGTCGGCCACCAGCCCGATGCCGTACAACCCGCAGGGCTCGAGCGGTTCGAATCTCGGACCGACCAACCCGGCGCTGCTCGATGAGGTCAAAGGCCGCATCGACGCGTTGAAGGCTGCCGGCACGGATATGTCGAAGCCGGTGCCGGTCGATCTGGTGACGTCCTCGGGCAGCGGTCTCGATCCTGAGATCAGCCCGGCGGCTGCCGCGTATCAGATCGAACGCGTTGCCAAAGCGCGCAAGCTTGCCGCCAACGATGTGCAGGCACTGGTCGATCGTTATACGAGCGGCCGCCAGTTCGGCATTTTCGGTGAGCCGCGCGTGAACGTGCTGCAACTGAATCTGGCGCTCGATGAGATGAAACAAGGTTGAGCGTCGCTGACGTCGAAAAGCGTCGATGATGGCTATGCTTCAAGGAGGCGGCGTCCATGCGGGGCCGCCTTCGCCATTTGCGGCGCGGCCGCTGCCGTGCCACCATGCAGGCACTATCGCTCGCCTTACTATGAAAACCATTGAGCATGAACCGCCCCGATCCTGATGAACTGCTCGACAAGCTGCAACGTGACGAAGAAAAGCGTCAGCGAGGCAGGCTGAAGATTTTCTTCGGCGCGTCGGCGGGCGTCGGCAAAACTTATGCGATGTTGCAGGCCGCGCGGCGCCGTGCCGATGAAGGCGCGGACGTGGTGGTCGGCATTGCCGAAACGCATGGCCGCAGCGAAACCGCTGCGCTGCTCGAAGGCCTCGACGTGCTGCCGCTCGCGCATATCGAGTATCGCGGCCGCAAGCTCGGCGAGTTCGATCTCGACGCCGCGCTCGCCCGCAAGCCGCAACTGATTCTCGTCGACGAACTCGCGCATTCGAATGTGCAGGGCGCCCGACATCTGAAGCGCTGGCAGGACGTCTATGAACTGCTCGACGCGGGCATCGACGTCTACACCACAGTCAATGTCCAGCACCTCGAAAGCCTGAACGACGTGGTCGGCCAGATCACCGGCATCCGCGTCTGGGAGACGGTGCCCGACCGCGTGTTCGATCGCGCTGACGAAGTCACGCTGGTCGACCTGCCCGCCGAAGAACTGCTCGACCGGATGCGCGACGGCAAGGTGTATTTGCCGCAGCAGGCCGAGCGCGCGGTGCGCAACTTCTTTCGCAAGGGCAACCTGATCGCGCTACGCGAGCTGGCATTGCGCCGCACCGCCGACCGCGTCGATGCGCAGATGCGGGAATATCGCGCCGATCGTTCGATCCAGCGGATCTGGCAGGCGCGGGAGCGCTTGCTGGTGTGCGTCGGCCCTGGCCCGGAAGCACCGATGCTGGTGCGCGCGGCGGCGCGTCTCGCTGCCAGCCTGAAGGCCGACTGGATCGCCGTTTATGTGGAAACGCCCGCGCTGCAGCGCTTGCCCGACGCGCGCCGCGAACGCACGCTTAATGCCTTGAAGCTCGCCGCCGAACTCGGCGCTGAAACTGCGACGCTCGCCGGCACCGATGCGGTCGCGGCGCTGATCGGTTACGCGCAGGCTCGCAACGTCTCGAAGCTGGTGGCCGGCGCATCGGCGCGCACCGGTCTCAAGCGCTGGCTGCGCCGGCCGCTCGGTGAACGTATCGCCGAACGCGCGGGCGATCTCGATCTCACACTGATCCGCGCGTCGTCGGAACGTGATGGCGCTGAACATCGGCGCTTACTGAACACTACCGCCAACGCGTGGCGCGAGGCGTTGAGCACGGCGCGCGAACGCCGTTCGCCGCCGCGCGCCTACGGCATCGCGCTGGCGATTTGTGCGGCCATTACGCTGCTGTCGAGCCAGTTGATCGACCATATCGATCTGACCAACCTCGTCATGCTGTATCTGCTCGGCGTGATCTTCACGGCCGTGAAGCTGGGGCGCGGGCCGGGCGTCGTGCTGTCGTTCATGAGCGTGGCCGCGTTCGATTTCTTCTTCGTGCCGCCGCGCATGTCGTTGTCGGTGTCCGATACGCAGTATCTGCTGACCTTCTTCGGCATGCTGCTGACGTCGCTCGTCATCAGCCATCTCACGTCGAGCTTGCGCCGCGAGGCGAGTGTTGCGCGGCGTCGGGAGCAACGCACCGGCGCGATGTATGCGATGGCGCGTGAGCTGGCGGCGGCGCTCACCATGGAGCAGATCGTCGGCATCGGCAGCCGGCACGTGAGCGAAGTGTTCGGCGCGCGCGTCGCGATTCTGTTGCCGGACAGCGCCGATCAGGTGAAGCAGAAGATCGAGGACCCGGACGCTACGATCACGCTCGAAGGCGAGATGCTCGATATCGACGTCGGTCAATGGGTCTACGACCAGCAGAAGCCTGCCGGGCAAGGCACTGATACGCTGCCGGCCGCCGCCGCGCTGTATCTGCCGCTGAAGGCGCCGATGCGCACGCGGGGCGTGCTCGCCGTCGTGATGCGCGATGAGCGCGAGCTGGACGTGCCCGAGCAGCAGCGCATGCTCGACGCATTCGCCGCGCAAATCGCGCTGGCTCTCGAGCGTGTGCACTACGTCGACATCGCTCGCGATGCGCTCGTCAATATGGAATCCGAACGCTTGCGCAATTCGCTCCTCTCGGCGATTTCGCACGACCTGCGTACGCCGTTGACGACGATCGTCGGCTTCTCGTCGATGCTGGCGCAATCGCGCGAGGCGCATCCCGATGCGCAACCGGGCGACGATCTCGTCGAAGCCATTCACGAAGAAGCGCTGCGCATGACCGGCATCGTCACCAATCTGCTCGACATGGCGCGCTTGCAAGCCGGCAGCCTGCAGTTGAATCAGCAGTGGACGCTCCTCGAAGAAACGGTGGGCGCCGCGTTGCGGGCCTGCAAGCGCGTGCTGGCCAATCATCCCGTACAGGTGAAGCTGCCCGCGGATTTGCCGTTGCTGCATCTCGATGCTGTGCTGATGGAGCGGCTCTTCTCGAACCTGTTCGAGAACGCGGCCAAATACACGTCGCCGGACACGCCCCTGACAATCAGCGCGCAACGTCTCGACGCGGACGGCAAATCGTTCGTACGCGTCGCGGTCGACGATAACGGACCGGGTCTGCCGGCCGGCATGGAAGCGCGTGTGTTCGAGAAATTCACGCGCGGCGAGAAAGAGTCGGCCAAGCCGGGCATCGGCCTTGGCCTCGCGATTTGCCGCGCAATTGTGGAAGCGCACGGCGGTACAATCGGCGCGCTCAATCGGATGTCCGCGGACGGCCGTGTCGAAGGCGCGCGCTTCTGGTTCACGCTGCCGGTGGAAACGCCGCCCGAGGCACCGGATGCGCTGGAAGACGAAGGCGCCGATGCCTTGCCGGACCACGATTTAACTCTTAACCCGCGTTCCAAGCCTAGCCATGAGTGACCCGAGCATCACAGTCGTCCTGATTGAAGACGAAAAGCAGATTCGCCGCTTCGTGCGAACCGCGCTGGAAGGCGAGGGCATCGTTGTGCACGACGCCGAGACCGGCAAGCAAGGTCTCGTCGAAGCCGCGACGCGTAAGCCCGATCTCGTCATCGTCGATCTCGGCCTGCCCGACACCGACGGTCTCGACGTGATTCGCGAGCTGCGTGGCTGGAGCGAGTTGCCGGTCATCGTGCTGTCGGCGCGCACCCAGGAAACCGAGAAAGTCGCCGCGCTCGATGCCGGTGCGGATGACTACCTCACCAAGCCGTTCGGCGTTTCGGAACTGCTGGCGCGGATCCGAGCGCATATGCGGAGGCGCAATCAGGGCGGCGCGAATGAATCGCCGGTGGTGCGCTTCGGCGCGGTGACGGTCGATCTGGCCTTGCGCCAGGTGAGCCGCGACGGCGTGGCCGTCCATCTCACGCCGATCGAATACCGCCTGCTCGCGACACTAGTGCGCCACGCCGGCCGCGTCTTGACGCACCGGCAATTGCTGCGCGACGTGTGGGGGCCGTCACATGTGGAGAGCCACCACTATCTGCGTATCTACATGGCGCATCTGCGCGGGAAACTGGAGCGCGACCCGGCGCAGCCGGAGCATATCGTGACGGAAACGGGCGTGGGATACCGGCTGGTGGGCGCGGTTTGAGCCTGCCCGAGGCGTCCGCCGCGGCCCTTGCGCGTCCTTGCGGCTTGTCGCCGCAGTAAGGCGGCGGCCTATTTTGATATAATTACAGTTCGTAAGGACGACCTTGCGCACTGCTACAAACGGGGACGGCCCCATCTGACCATGGAGCTGTCTCATGTCCTGGATTCTTCTGTTGATTGCCGGTTTGCTTGAAGTCGCATGGGCGGCCGGTCTCAAAACCTCCGAAGGTTTCACCCGGCTCTGGCCGTCCGTGTTCACGATCGTGACCGCGCTCGGCAGCTTCGTTCTGCTCGCCATGGCGATGCGCCAACTGCCGCTCGGCACGGCCTACGCCGTGTGGACGGGGATCGGCGCGGTCGGCGCATTCATCTTCGGCATCGTCATGATGGGTGAGGCCCTGACGGTCGCGCGGGTCGCGAGCGCTGCGCTGATCGTGATCGGATTGATCGGTTTGAAGCTGTCATCGGGGCATTGAGCCCTGTTGGCGGGCCCGAATATCGTGTCCGCGTGCGCTCGAACCGTGCGCCCATACCCTGCCGTTAGAGTCCGCCATTTGTTAGTCACTCTGCGTTCTGCGAATTAACGTGGCTATAATGAGATCGAATCCAACCTGAATTTGCCCGCGGCCTATTTGGCGCGGCCGGCTTGGCGCGGGTCTGACGACTTCGGTGCGGCTGCTCCCTTTCCAATGCCCGTCGAAGCGCCCGGCACGCACAGCGCGCCTGGAGGCGGCCATGCTTGAATCACTTTCGCTCGCTGCGGGCCTCTCATGGGGCAGCGGTCTGCGCCTCTATCTGACAGTCCTGCTGGCCGGCGTGTTCGCACGTCTCGGCTTCATTCATCTCCCCGATACGCTGTCCGCGCTGTCTTCGCCGTGGGTCATCGGTGTCGCCGGCGTGCTGACGGTCACCGAATTTCTCGCCGACAAAATCCCCGCGTTCGATTCCCTATGGGACGCGGTCCATACCTTTATCCGCATTCCCGCCGGCGCCGTGCTGGCGGCCGGCGCGCTCGGCCATGCCGATCCTGCGCTGTTGACGGTCGCCGCGCTCGCGGGCGGCACGCTGGCGGGCACCGCGCATCTGGCCAAAGCGGGTACGCGCGCGCTGATCAATCTGTCGCCGGAACCAGTGTCGAATGTCGTGACCTCGACCGCTGAAGACGGTCTCGTGTTCGGCGGCATGCTGCTCGCGCTGTTCGTGCCGCTTGTGTTCCTGGTCTTGATGGTGGGCTTCCTGATGCTGGCCGCCTGGGCGTTGCCGCGTTTGTGGCGCGGGGTGCAGGGCGGTTTTCGCGGGATGGCGACGCACATGGTGTCGCGCTTTGCCAGGAGCAGGCACGATTGAGCGATACGGGACGCGGGGTAACGGCGCACGCCAAGGCAGCGCGCCGGTTGGGCAGTATGGATCTGTTGCGCCAGGCTATCCGCATGACGGCACGCGACTGGCGCGCCGGCGAATTGACGATGCTGCTGCTGGCGCTGGTGCTGGCCGTCGCGGCGCTGTCGAGTGTCGGCTTTCTGGCTGACCGCTTACATCAGGGGCTCGAACGCGATGCGCGGCGCATGATCGCTGCTGATTTCATCGTTCGCGCCGATCATCCGGTCGATCCGCAGTTCGCGCAGCAAGCCGGCGCGCTCGGTCTGAACACCGCCAGCACGGCGATCTTTCCCAGCATGATCAACTCGACCGGCGCGCAGCCGGTCTCGCGGCTAGCCGCTATCAAGGCGGTGTCGCCGGGTTATCCGTTGCGCGGCGCGTTGCGGATTGCTTCGGCGCCGGGCGCGGCGGACCATCCCACCCAATCGATTCCCGCGCCTGGCACGGTATGGGTCGATCAGGCATTGCTCGACGCGCTGAAGCTGCACGTCGGCGATACCGTGAAGGTCGGGTCCCGCAGCTTCGCGATCGCTGCAGTGATTACGCGCGAACTCGACCGCGGCTTCTCGTTCGTCAATTTTTCTCCGCGCTTGATGCTGCGTGCCGACGATGTCCCGTCGACCGGCCTCATCACCTTCGGCAGCCGCGTGACTTATCGCTTGCTGGTGGCGGGTTCGGATGCGTCGGTGGCGCGCTTCGCGCAATTTGCGCATGACAAGGTGGACGGCGGCAAGATGCGCGGCGTTGCGCTCGAGTCGTTGCAGGACGGCCAGCCGCAAGTGCGTCAGACGCTCGACCGCGCGAGTCACTTCCTCACGCTGGTCTCGCTGCTCACCGCGTTGCTCGCGGCGGTGGCGATCGCCATGGCCGCGCATCGGTATATGCGCCGGCATCTGGATGGCTGCGCGGCGATGCGTTGTCTGGGTGTCAGTCAGGCCACGCTGCGCACGCTGTTCACGCTTGAATTCGTAGGGCTGGGTTTGATCGGTGGCGCGCTCGGCGTGGCGCTCGGTTACCTGGGCCACATGGCGTTGCTGACGTGGCTCGGCAGTCTGATCGACGTCGTGCTGCCGTACCCAACCGCATGGCCCGCGCTCGAAGGTATCGCAGCCGGTCTCGTGTTGTTGCTTGGGTTTGCGTTGCCGCCGCTGTTGCCGCTGACACGCGTGCCGCCGGTGCGCGTGCTGCGCCGCGAATGGGGCGAAGCGGGGCGCACTGCCTGGGCCGCCTACGCGCTCGGCATCGTGCTGTTCGCCGCACTCCTGATCGTCGCCGCGGGCGAGTTGAAGCTTGGTGGCATTGTGGCGGGCGGCTTCGCCGGCGGACTGCTGGTATTCGCGTGCGTCGCGCGGCTGGCGCTGTGGGGCGCGTCGCGTGTAGTGCGCAGCGAGCGCGTGAATGCGGGCATCGGCTGGCGTTACGCGCTGGCGTCGCTGGAACGGCGTAGTGGCGCGAGCGCGCTGCAGATCACCGCGCTCGGCATCGGCCTGATGTGCCTGTTGCTGATTGCGATGACGCGTAACGACCTCGTGGCCGGCTGGCGCAAATCGACGCCGCCCGATGCGCCGAATGAATTCATCATCGATATCCAGCCCGACCAGCGCGACGCCGTCACGCAGTATCTGGGCGCGCACGGCGTGCCTGGCACGGTGCTCGCGCCGATGGTGCGCGGCCGCTTGATTGCGATCAACGGCAAGCCGGTCAATCCGGATTCGTTCAAGGGCGACGATGCGAGGCGTCTCGTCGACCGCGAATTCAATTTGTCGTACACGACCGAGCTGCCTGACGACAACCGTCTCTCTGCCGGCACATGGTATGGCGACACGAAGACGCCGCAGATTTCGATCGAGCAGGGGCTCGCGAAGCTGATCAACGTGAAGCCCGGCGATACACTGCGCTTCGACGTGACGGGTCTGCAGATCGATGCGCCGGTGACGAGTGTGCGCAAGCTCGACTGGGGTTCGTTCAAGGTCAATTTTTTCGTGCTGATGCCGCCGGCCGCCTTGCAGGATTTCCCGGCGACGTTCATCACGAGTTTCCATTTACCGCCCGACAAGCAATCGACCATAGACGGGTTGATCGCCGCCTATCCGAACCTCACGGCAATCGACACCGGTCCGATTCTGGCGCAGGTGCAGCGTGTCCTGCAGCAGGTGATCGGCGCGGTGCAGTTCCTGTTCGCGTTCACGCTCGCGGCCGGCGTGCTGGTGCTCTACGCGGCGCTTGCCGGCACCCGCGACGAGCGTATGCGAGAATCCGCGCTGCTGCGCGCGCTGGGGGCCTCGCATCGCCAGGTGCGGGCGGTGCAGGTTGCCGAGTTCGTGGCGGTTGGCGCGCTCGCCGGTTTGATGGCGGCGCTCGGTGCGCAGGTGATCGGCTGGCAACTGGCGACGCGCGTGTTCGAGTTTTATCTGGCGTTCGATCCGTGGTTGTTGCCGGCGGGTATCGCAGCCGGCATCGCTTGCGCGGGCGTGGGTGGCTGGCTCAGCTTGCGGCATGTGCTGGCACGGCCGGCGTTGCAATCGCTGCGAGACGCGTGATTTTTCTTTTCTGTTTCTGTGATTGGGTATGAGCGATCTTAACGACGAAGTGTCCACGGCACAGCCGACGGCCTTCGAACTGGTGGGCGGTGAAGCGCGCGTGCGCGAACTGGTCGACCGGTTTTATGACTTGATGGATCTCGAAGCGGAATTCGCCGGGATTCGCGCCTTGCATCCCGAGTCGCTCGACGGCTCGCGCGACAAGTTCTTCTGGTTTTTGTGCGGATGGATGGGCGGCCCCGATCATTACATCAGCCGCTTCGGTCATCCGCGGCTGCGCGCCAGACATATGCCGTTTCCGATCGCGTCCAGCGAGCGGGATCAATGGCTTCGCTGCATGGCGTGGGCGATGGAAGACGTTGGGCTTTCGGAGGTATTGAGGGAGCGCTTGCTGGCGTCGTTCTTCGAGACCGCGGACTGGATGCGCAATCGCAATGGTTGAGCGGGTAGCGGAGCCGGAAGCAGCAGATGCGCGGGCGGTCCTGGAGTGCTGGTTCGGCGCTCCGAATACGCCCACCTTCGGTGAGGCGCGCAAGCTCTGGTTCTCCCGCGACGCAGCCTTTGACGCGATGCTGCTGGAACGCTTCGGGGCACTGATCGATGCGGCGCGCGCAGGGTCTCTCGACAGCTGGACAGAGACTCCGCTCGGCGCGTTAGCGCTGGTCATCGTTCTGGATCAGTTTTCGCGCAATTGCCACCGCAACACGCCGCGCGCTTTCGCCGCCGATCACCACGCGCTGCACATCGCGCAACAGATGGTCGCCAGCGGCGCTGATCTTTTATTGCCGACCGCGCATCACCGCGCGTTCGCGTATCTACCGTTTGAACACGACGAAACGCTCGCCAGCCAGCACGAATCGCTGCGCCTGTTCAAGCAGCTGAAGGCGGAGCCGGGTGGTGCGTCCTACTATTCCTCCGCGGTCAGGCACGCCAGAATCGTCGAACGTTTCGGACGCTTTCCCCATCGCAATGCGGTACTTGAGCGCCTGTCGACGGATGAAGAAAAGGCTTTTCTGAAAGAGCCCAGCTCGTCGTTCTAGGTGTGACGACAACGCGCAGGCGCAGTTCGGGCGCGCCATGCGCTGCCACGTGCTACTCGCCGCGCGTGGGTATTGCCGGCGTTCGCACGAATACTCGCAACAGCTCGTCGGTGTCGCCTGGGCGCGCGCCCGACCAGAACAGTCGCCAATCTCCACCTGGCGCGCGCGGATTGTCACGGCGGCCCTGCTGGATCAGCCACGTACACTCGGTCGCCGCGGGATTCGAGGTCGGTTGATGCTCGATGCCGGTGTAGTAGTACAGCATCGGCGCTTCCGATTCGCCGAGGTCCATACTGGCCATGCAATCCCCATCGTTCCACTCGATATTCATTCTGGCGCCGAGGTTTTCGAACACGGAGCGGTAGCTCTTCGCGTAGTCGAGCCATGGCAGCAGGAGCGTACTCACCAATCCCCATGCGAGAATTGCGCCCGCACACCAACTCAGCACACCGCGCCATTTGCCGGTGTACTTGAAGACCGGCAGGAGCCACAGCCAGCCGAGCGTCATCAGCAGCGCGGCTGCGATCAGCCCGGGCTTGACCGGCAGCACCCAGTCGAGCGGTAACCAACGGCCGAGCCGGTGCAGCGACGCATGCGTATTGGCCGGATCGCTCATGATCGACCAGATGATCCACGCGAGCGCGGCCGTGCTGCCGAACAGCACGCGGCTTGCCATGTCCCAGCTTGCGTGCAGACGCCGCGGCAGCTTTTCGATGCCTTGCATCGCCAGCAAGGCGAGCGGGGCGATGAACGGCAGGATGTACAGTTCGCGCACCGTTGCCGAGCTTTGCAATACGGCGAAACCGGTGCCCGCGAAAATCACCGGCAGAGCGATCCGCGGATCGCGCCAGCGGCGCCATCCGCCGCCGGCGAGCGCGGCTAAGGCAAGTGGTACGACCGGAAAGCCGACGCTCAGCACGGTGCGCAGCACGAACCAACGGCTTTCGTTTTCAGAGCCGAGTTCCGCCACCGAAAAACCGAAGAAGCGGCCGACGTTGTTGTCCCACAGCCAGATCTTGAAGAGCGCTTCGGAGCGCAGATAGAAACAGATCGGCCAGATCAGCGCGAGGGGTGCGCAGACCAGCGCGGCGATACCGAGCGCGCCCGCAAAGCTGCGCGTGCGGCAGGCGGGATACAGCACCAGTACTGCGACGGTGGTTGCGCCGAACACGAGCGGCACGAACAGGCCCTTGGCCAGCAACGACACGCCCACGCCCGCACCGAACATCGCCGCACCGCTCAGAATCGCGTGGCGCCTGTGGCGCGCATCGCCCCGTAGCAGGCGCGCTTCGTCGCGCAGATGCACGAGGACGAGTTCGAATAGGCCGCAAAAGCCGATTGCGGCGCCAGCCATCAGCGCGACGTCGGTCATCATGTCGTGCACGTGCTTGATGACGACGAGCGTGCTCGCGAACAAGGCCAGCGTGCCGATCACGCGGATATCGAACCAGCTCGAGGCAGCCACCGCACGGCGGGCGACGCGTGCCGTGTAGTAGACGGTTAGGCCAGCGAAGAGCGCGCTCGCGAGGCGTGCGGCGTCATGCAAGGGCAGGTAGCGGCCGAACATCCACGCGAGGCCTGCGGCGACCCAGTCGTAGATCGGCGGCTTTTCGACGAACGGCTGGCCGGCGTTGGTCGGCACGACCAGATCGCCGGTGTCGAGTATGTGCTGAATGATCCCGAACGTGTAGGTCTCGTCCTGCTTCCAGGGCTCGTGGCCCAGAGTGCCAGGCAGGAGCCACGCGCACAGGATCGCCAGCGCGACCAGCCACCTCAACGGACGAGCCGCCGTGAGCGCGCGCAAGCGCCGGGCGCCGCGCGAAGCGGGAGCGGCCGGATCCGTGGGGCCGGCAGGGGCGGGCCTTGCGGGCGCTGCGGCTTCGGTCGCGTGTGCCGAGCCGGGATGCGTGTCCGGTGCGCCGTCGGCAGGGCCGGCCGGCGCTGGCGTCGCAATCGCGACCTTCCCCGCGCGCCAGGGCGCGGATGGCTTTTCGAACATTGGAATCTCTGATCGCGGTACGCGGCGACTTGGGCCGCGGACTTATGCTTTGGCTATGCGTCGCATGCGGTTGCATACGAACGCTGCGATTGTAGTCCCAGTTTATTACGGCCGATTACAGAAAAGGTGTGGAATAGGGTGTTCAGCCGAACGAATTGAGCCGATTCCTCGTCAGATTGACGGGAATGGAATGTGGGGAAAGGGGATTGCGGCCGTGCGAAGCCGCCGGCCGCGGGAACAGAAGAGCGGTATTCAGCGTCCGCCGGCGACGTCGAGCAATGCGCCCGTCACGTACGAGGCAGCGTCGCTTAGCAACCAGACGATCGACTCGGCGACTTCGTCGGCGTGGCCGGGGCGGCCTAGCGGCGTGGTCGCGCCGAGTTGGGCGGCGCGCTCGGGCTTGCCGCCGCTGGCGTGGATTTCGGTATCGATCAGGCCAGGGCGCACTGCGTTCACGCGCACGCCCTGCGGACCGAGTTCCTTGGCGAGGCCGATCGTCATGGTGTCGACTGCGCCTTTCGAGCCGGCATAGTCGACGTATTCGTTCGGCGAACCCAAACGCGAGGCCGCCGACGAGATGTTCACGATCACGCCACCCGCGCCGCCGCGCGTGGTCGACATGCGGCGCGCGGCTTCGCGTGCGCAGAGATACGCGCCAAGCACATTGACGTCGAACATGCGCTTCAGGCGCGCGAGGTCCATATCCGCGAGCTGGCTCGAAGGCGCGACGATCCCGGCATTGTTGACGAGCGCATCGAGCCGGCCGAACTTTTGCTGGAGCGCGTCGAACATCGCTATCACATCGGCTTCATTGGCGACGTCGCCGGCAATCGGAAGTGCCTGGCCGCCGGCGCGTTCCACTTCAGCAGCGGTGTCCTGCGCGGCCGCGAGGTTCTGCGCGTAATTCACGCCGACCGACCAGCCACGTGCGCCCAGCAGACGCGCGGTTGCGCGGCCAATGCCGCGGCTGCCACCGGTGATCAGAACGGTTTTCGTCATTGCAACCTCATCGTTCGGGCGGAGCCGCGGGAGCGTGCGGCGGGTGTTCGTTCAGACAGTCGGAGAAGCGTGGCAGGCGATGATCAAACAGCGTCGCGTTTGACAGCCCATTTGTCGCTGACGGGCGGCTTGTAGCGTTGCAGCTTGTCGATCAGCGCGACCGGATCGGACTCCCTTTGCAGGATGTCGAAATAGGTCTGCCGCATGAAGCCTTCGTCTACCGTGTGCTTGAGGAGCGCGATCAGCGGATCGTAGAAGCCGTCGATGTTCAGCACTGCCACCGGCTTCTGGTGATAGCCGAGCTGCGCCCACGTATAGACCTCGAAGAGCTCTTCGAGCGTACCCACGCCGCCCGGCATCGCGACGAACGCGTCGGACAGGTCGGCCATCATCTTCTTGCGATGATGCATGTCGGGCACCACGTGCAACTCGGTCAGCCCGTTATGGCCGACTTCCTTGTTGACCAGCAACTCGGGAATCACGCCGATTGCACGACCGCCTTCGGCCATCACCGTATCGGCGATCACGCCCATCAGGCCGACCTTGCCGCCGCCGTAGACCAGCGCGAGATCGGCCTGCACCAGCGCACGGCCGAAGGCGCGCGCGGCCTCGGCGTACAAGGGTCTGGCTCCGTCGGAGGAGCCGCAATACACACACACCGACTTCATACTCAAACGTCCTTCGGTTCGTTGCGGGGCGCGGCGCCTTCCTTGGGCGGCAGGTAGTCGTAGAACTCGCGCTTGGGCAGCTTGCCCGAGACGAGGTCGTCGAAAATCTGCCGCGAGCGGCCGCGCAGATAAGGCGCCATCAGCGAGACGATCTGCACGCTCACCTGATGCAGTTCCGCGCGAATCGTTTCCTGCTCGTTGTACTTGCGCGGGTTCATCACGAACTGATACGACAGCCAGTACGTGCCGATTACGCCGACGTTGGTGGCGATCACGTGCAGTTCTTCGGGCGTGGCGACCATTTCGCCGTCGGCCACGAGTTGCTCGCAGAACTGGCTTGCAAAGCGCACCTTGTGGCTGATGATCTGCTTGAAGTGCGTCTCGAGCGTGCGGTTACGGGCCAGCAGATCGTTCAGATCGCGATACAGGAAACGATAGCGCCAGGTGAAATCGACCATGTACTGCAGGTACGACCACATCTCGTCGATCGTCGCGCGGTGGTCGTCGGGAAAGCGCAGACGCTTTTCGATCTCCTGCTCGAACTGGCTGAAGATGCTGTTGATGATGTCGTCTTTGTTGCGGAAGTGGTAGTACAGATTGCCTGGACTGATTTCCATTTCCTCGGCGATCGTCGTTGTTGTGACGTTCGGCTCGCCGATTTCGTTGAACAGCTTCAACGATAGTTCGAGTATCCGTTCGCGGGTGCGGCGGGGAGGTTTGGCTTCCATGTCGTCCGGCCCTGGTTACGCCGGGTTGGGCGCGTGGCGGCTTGCCGCTCTAGCGTGATCCACCCGGACGCGGTTGGTATTTTGATTGAGCGCCTCAACGGTTTCCCGTGAGACTGTCGGACGATTATAAACCGACCGTTCTTATACCAAACGGATACTCAGGGTTTTCATTCTTTGGGACGCCGGGAAAGGGCGTCAGGCGGTGCTGCGGGTGAATTCCATCACCACGCTCAGAGCAACGCTTTGACCCAATGCACGACGAGCGGCCCGACGATCAGTCCCCATGTCATCACACACATGCCGAGCGCGACCATGACCGCCGCGCTGCCGAGGTCCTTCGCACGGCGCGACAACTCGTGGCGCTCGAGCGAAATCCGGTCGATGGCCGCCTCGACGCTCGAATTGAGCAGTTCGACGATCAGCACCAGCAGTACCGAGCCGAGCAGCAATACACGCGACACGGGATCGACCGGCACCAGCACGCCGCACGGAATCAGAATCGCGGCGAGCGTGAGCTCCTGGCGAAACGCGCTTTCCTCGCGGATCGCCACGCGAAATCCGGCCAGCGAATTTTTCATCGCGTGCCACGCGCGGGTCACGCCGCGATTGCCCTTGTATGGATTGAAGGGGAGCGGTGCGAATGGATCGTCGGGGCTGAGCGGTTCGTTATGCGGCTCGCTTTCGGGGTTCGCGAGACCCTCGAGGCTTGCACCGTTCATGCCGTGAAAACCATTCGCGTGATCGACATGATTCGGCGTGTCGTGCTCGCTCACGTCGTCGAACGGCTCGATGCCGGCGGCCTCGGTGTCGACAGCGCGCAGCGCGCCTTTCGACGCGCGTGCGGCGGTGGAGTTTCGGGTTCGCATAGACGGCTCGGCGCGTCGCTTCACGCGGC
The DNA here is from genome assembly GCF_030464795.1 of Paraburkholderia sp. SECH2. Classification (NCBI taxonomy): domain Bacteria; kingdom Pseudomonadati; phylum Pseudomonadota; class Betaproteobacteria; order Burkholderiales; family Burkholderiaceae; genus Paraburkholderia; species Paraburkholderia sp. SECH2. The sequence continues at coordinate 63,904 of NZ_JALPRH010000010.1, read as the reverse complement.
GGCGCTTTCCTCGCTATACGACGTGCGCGGCAACGGCTTCAAATGTGCCGCGAACTGTTCCGACGCGGCTGCCCACGAGAAGCGTTCGGCCCAGGCGCGCGCATGGCTGCGCTCGATCTTCAGCGCTTCGAGGCAAGCCTCGCGCAAGTCTTCATGCATGGCGCCCGCGCCGCCGTCGCCGAGCACGTCGATCGGACCGGTCACCGGATACGCCGCGACCGGCGTGCCGCAGGCCAGCGCTTCGAGCAGCACGAGCCCGAAGGTATCGGTGCGGCTCGGGAACACGAATACGTCGGCGGCCGCGTAGACCTTGGCCAGTTCGGCTTGCGTCAGCACGCCCAGGTAATTCGCTTGCGGATAGCGCGATTTCAGTTCGGCGAGCGCCGGGCCTTCGCCGGCCACCCACTTCGAGCCGGGCAGATCGAGCTTGAGAAACGCCTCGACGTTCTTCTCGACTGCTACACGTCCCACGTACAGAAAGATCGGCCGCGCGGTGTTGAGCACCTTCGAGTCCATCTGGTGAAAAATGTCGAGGTCGACGCCGCGAGTCCACAACACCACGTTGGTGAAGCCGAATTTTTCAAGGTCGGCCTTGACCACGGGCGTGGGCGCCATCACCGCCAGTGACGGCTTGTGGAACCAGTGCAGAAACTTGTAGGTGGCCGCGATCGGAATGCCGAAACGCGCCTGCACATATTCGGGAAAGCGCGTGTGATAAGCGGTTGTGAACGGCAGCTTGTGCTTGATCGCGTAGGCGCGTGCGGCCATGCCGAGCGGGCCTTCGGTGGCGATGTGCAGCGCGTCGGGCGTGAATTCGTCGATGCGCTGATGAAGCTTGCGACGCGGCAGCAGCGACAGGCGAATCTCAGGATAGGTCGGGCACGGAATCGTCTTGAATTCGAGCGGCGTCAGCAGATCGACCTGGTGGCCGAGCGCGGTGAGTTCGCGCGTGGTGTTCTTCAGCGTGCGCACGACGCCATTGACCTGCGGTTCCCATGCATCGGTGACGATCATGATCTTCATCGGTTTCGGCCCAATAGAAGTGGAGAGGGACTACGCGGTCGCCCGGGCCTTTTGCACGCCGACTTCCGGTGCGCGCATCACGGTCCAGTAGATCACCTTGAGTTCGCCTTCATACGTCTCGACGAGTGCCGACAGGCTTTCGACCCAATCGCCGTCGTTGCAATACAGCACACCGTCGATGTCGCGGATTTCGGCTTTGTGAATGTGCCCGCAGACCACGCCGTCGCAACCGCGGCGGCGCGCTTCGTCGGTCATCACGCGCTCGAACGACGAAATGAAATTCACCGCGTTCTTCACCTGATGCTTCAGGTATTGCGACAGCGACCAGTACGGAAAGCCGAGCCGGCTGCGGATCCGGTTGAACCAGCGGTTCAGGATCAGGATCATCGTGTAGAGCGTGTCGCCGAGATAGGCGAGCCACTTCGCGTGCTGGATCACGCCGTCGAACAGATCGCCGTGCACGATCCACAGGCGCTTGCCGGCGAGCGTCGTGTGGAACGCTTCGCCGCGCACGTGGATGTCGCCGAACGCGAGGTCGCAGAACTGGCGCGCGGCTTCGTCGTGATTGCCCGGCACGTAGATGACCTGGGTGCCTTTGCGTGCTTTGCGCAGCACCTTCTGCACGACGTCGTTGTGCGCCTGTGGCCAGTACCAGCCTTTTTTCAACTGCCAGCCGTCGATGATGTCGCCCACGAGGTACAGGTATTCCGACTCGTTGTGACGCAGGAAGTCGAGCAGATACGGCGCCTGGCAACCGCTCGAGCCGAGGTGGATGTCCGACAGCCAGATGGTGCGATAGCGGTGTGGTTCGGCGTGGTCGTCGTCGTGATGGCCGGCTTGCGCGTCGAGCGGCAGTGACGGCACAGGCAACGGCAAGCCGTGGCTAGGGTTGGGTTCCGGGCGGAACGCGACAGGGTCGACGCTCGGGCCGGTCTGGCGGAACAGGGAAGTCGCGGACGTTTTGGGGTCCATGGCTCACGCGTCGAGTTGCGGTGCCCGTATTGCGCCAGTCGCGCGTGACCGTGCCGTGACAGTCACGAGAAGTTCTTATTACTGTGGCGGGAGAGGGAGGGTCAGCGCTCGACGCTGATCACTCGTGTTCCGGCGAGGCGGTCGTGCAGGAATTGACGTTGCGGATCGAAACGGCCGGTGGCGGCCCACAGCACGAACCAGATCGCGGCGATCACCAGCGTCTGTGGTACAGAGAGGCCCAGCAACGGATGCAGCGCGAGCGGCGGCAAAAACCACAGCCACGCCAGCACGTAACGGACGATCGCCCGGCCCGTGGACAACGGCGCGCCGTTAGCGGCGACGACGCGCAGGCGCCAGGTTTTCATCGGCAGCGTCTGGCCGCTGTGGGTCCAGAACCAGACGAAATACAGACCGACCACGAGGCCGATCCACGCGGCGAGCAGGTTGTGATGGGTGAGACCGTTGCGCTGCTGCGTCAACGTGCTGAACAGATAGCCGGCGATGAACACGACGCCGAACAGGATCACGGCTTCGTAGAGCAGTGCGGCAAGGCGCCGGCGAACGGTGGGCGCGGTGCCGGATGATTCGGCGGGCAGTGTCGAGGTGGCGAGCGGCTGGGACACAGTGGGGCGCGGATCAGGAGCCGTTGAAGATCGACGGCGCCTCGGCCGGCGAAACCGGCACCGGCGTGGCGGGCACGAAGCTGCCCGCAGCGGGAATCGCCGGCGTGACGGCCGGGCTCGGCAATGCAGCTGCCGCCGCGGCACTCGCCGCTGCGGCACCGCTCGCGCCGTGCTCGCGGGCATTGACCAGACGGTCGAGGCCCTTGATCTCGGTCTTGCCGGACGGCGGTGCGCTCACGACGCTCGGGCGCCGCTTACGCTCGCTCGCGGCGAGCCGCTCCTTCTGCTCTTCCGGCAATTGCTGATAAGTCTTCCACGCGTTCTGGCGGGTTTCGCGCGGCAACTCCTTCGACACCTGGTAGTTTTCGCGGGCAACGCGCCGCTGATCGGGTGTCATGCGCACCCATTCAGTCATTCGGTCATGCAGGCGTTTTTGCGCATCAGGCGATAACTTCGGATAACGCGCGGCGATCTTGATCCATTTTCGCTTGCGTTCGTCGCTGAAGGAATCCCATGCTTCGGCGAAGGGCGCGAGCGCAAGGTGCTCGGCCGAGCTCAGGCGCGACCATGCCAACGGGCTATTGTTGCTGGACAGGCCCGGCAGTTCGACGGCGAGCGTTGGCGCGGGCGCCTTGGCGGTTGCGTTGCCGCCCGCGGCAGGCGCACTGGCGGTCGACGGGCTCGGATAAAAGCGCGGATACGTCGCGGCAAACGACACGAGGGCCGCGATCGCGCATCCGAAAACAACGGCCAAGCCGCGCTTGTAACTCACCCGAAGAATCTCCCGCTCAGTGGGCGCGTGATAGGTACGCGTTGAAACCGTGATCGAGATAGGCATTGAGCGGCAAGTCGTCGCTTAGCATGGCTGCATCGATATCGGCGAGTTCGGCGGTGCGTTGCTGGTCTTCCCAGTAGGCGATGCCCACGAGGCTGACGACCAGCGCGACGAGCGGCCAGGCGAGCGCAAAGCGGCGCAGCGGCGAGCGGCGGCGCTGCGGCATCTCGACCTGCGGCATACCGGAGGGCATGCCGGCACCGGCGAAGGCGGGTACGAACACCGGCGCGCTCACGGACTCGGGCTTCTTGCGAGCGAGCGCGGCACGGCGCGCCACAGCGAGCCGGTCGACGGTGGCGGGCGGAATACTGGCGGCGGTTTCGTCGAGCGCGCGGCGCACCTGGCGGGCGAACTCGAGTTCTTTGGTTTCTAGGGAGCTCATAGCGTGATTCCTTTAGCCTTGAGCGCTTGCGCCAGCGTGTGGGTGGCCCGCGAGCAGTGTGTTTTCACACTGCCTTCGGAGCAGCCCATCGCGGCGGCAGTCTCGGCGACATCCATATCTTCCCAATAACGCATGAGAAACGCCTCCCGTTGACGTGCCGGTAACTTTTGGATCTCGTCGTCGATTAACTGTAAGACTTGTTCGCGTTCGAGTTTCTGTTCGTTGCTTTCTGAGCCCGCTGAACCTTGCTGCGCCTCGAATGTTTCGAGTGGGTCGAATTCGTCGTCGTCGGCGTTGCCGAGCGAGGAGAACAGGCTAACCCAAGTATTGCGCACTTTGGCACGACGGAAATAGTCGTGCATCGCATTCTGGAGAATACGCTGAAACAGGAGCGGAAGTTCGGCGGCCGGACGGTCGCCGTATTTTTCGGCGAGCTTGATCATCGCGTCCTGCACGATATCGAGCGAGGCGTCGTCGTCCCGCACGGCGTAGACCGTCTGCTTGAATGCGCGCCTTTCGACGCCCGCCAGAAAATCGGCGAGTTCCTTGTCTGATGCCATCCGTTTGGGGGTCGGCGCAGCGTGCGTGCGCGTAATCGGTCGAAAAATGTCGTAAAACTCGCGGATGCTAACAAACTTTCGCTCCGCTGGGGCGAAACCCGTCCTACCTTGCATTTTTATAACGCGATCTCGGTCGTTTTTGACCCATTGCGGGATTCAGGGGCAGGGCGCCAGGGCAATATTTGCTTGACCGCGCGAACATCTGCAGATATCTTCGCTGGTTCGCAACATAAGTGACTTGTCTCAATTGAGGTGTGGCCCAAGAAGCTCGCCTGTCAACTGGACGCGCCGCTTGAACCCGAGCCACAAGCCCGGCAGAGAGCACCCGATCAATTTTTTGCCGAAAATTCGAAAGGTGAATAAATGAATATGCCCAGCGCGGAATTCTCCACGTCGGATACGACCCCCCATCCTGAAGCTGACTCTATCGGCGCCACCGTGCTCATGCGCGCTTTGGCCGACGAAGACGTCGAGTTTGTGTGGGGCTATCCCGGCGGCTCGGTACTCTACATTTACGACGAGCTGTACAAGCAGGACAAATTCCAGCACATCCTCGTGCGCCACGAACAAGCCGCAGTCCACGCCGCCGACGCCTATGCGCGTTCCACCGGCAAAGTGGGTGTGTGCCTCGTGACTTCCGGCCCCGGCGTTACCAATGCGGTGACCGGCATCGCCACGGCCTACATGGATTCGATCCCGATGGTGATCATCAGCGGCCAGGTGCCGACTGCTGCGATCGGTCAGGATGCGTTCCAGGAGTGCGATACGGTCGGCATCACGCGTCCCTGCGTGAAGCACAACTTCCTCGTGAAGGACGTGCGCGACCTCGCCGCTACCGTCAAGAAAGCTTTCTACATCGCCCGTACCGGCCGTCCCGGCCCGGTGCTGATCGACATTCCGAAAGACGTGTCGAAGATGCCGTGCCAGTACGAACCGCTCAAGACCGTTTCGCTGCGCTCGTACAACCCGGTCACGAAAGGTCACTCCGGCCAGATCCGCAAGGCTGTGGCCTTGTTGCTGTCGGCCAAGCGTCCGTATATCTATACCGGCGGCGGCATCATCCTCGCGGATGCGTCGCGTGAGCTGAACCAGTTTGCCGATCTGCTCGGTTACCCGATCACCAATACGTTGATGGGTCTGGGCGGCTACCGCGCGAGCGACAAGAAATTCCTCGGCATGCTCGGCATGCACGGCACGTACGAAGCCAACATGGCGATGCAGCACTGCGACGTGCTGATCGCGATCGGCGCGCGCTTCGACGACCGTGTGATCGGCGATCCGGCGCACTTCGCATCGCGCCCGCGCAAGATCATCCATATCGACATCGATCCTTCTTCCATCTCCAAGCGCGTCAAGGTCGACATTCCGATCGTCGGCGACGTGAAGGAAGTGTTGAAGGAGCTGATCGAGCAGTTGCAAACCGCCGAACATGGCCCGGACACCGCGGCGCTCGCCGACTGGTGGAAGGACATCGAAGCCTGGCGCGCCAAAGACTGCCTGAAGTTCGATCGCAAGAGCGACATCATCAAGCCGCAGTACGTGGTGGAAAAGGCGTGGGAACTGACCGACGGCAATGCCTTCGTGTGTTCCGACGTCGGCCAGCACCAGATGTGGGCGGCGCAGTTCTATCGCTTCAACAAGCCGCGCCGCTGGATCAATTCCGGTGGCCTCGGCACGATGGGCTTCGGCCTGCCGGCGGCGATGGGCGTGAAGATGGCGCACCCGGACGACGACGTGCTCTGTATCACGGGCGAAGGCTCGATCCAGATGTGTATCCAGGAACTCTCGACCTGCAAGCAGTACGAGACGCCCATCAAGATCATTTCGCTGAACAACCGCTATCTGGGCATGGTGCGCCAGTGGCAGCAGATCGAATACAGCAAGCGCTATTCGCATTCGTACATGGATGCGCTGCCGGATTTCGTGAAGCTCGCCGAAGCGTACGGCCATGTCGGCATGCGTATCGAACGCACTGCCGATGTCGAGCCGGCGCTGAAGGAAGCGCTGCGCCTGAAAGATCGCACGGTGTTTCTCGATTTCCAGACCGATCCGACCGAAAACGTCTGGCCGATGGTCCAGGCCGGCAAGGGCATCACTGAGATGCTCATGGGTTCGGAAGATCTATAACGACGGTTTTTAGCGTTGGCTTCGTCATGCGCGCCTTCAAAAAGGGCGAAGGCGGACGAAGCGGCGCGAAACCGCTCGCATACATCGACAAAACATCTGGAAGAAGCGAAACATGAGACACATTATTTCTGTCCTGCTGGAAAACGAACCGGGCGCGTTATCACGCGTGGTGGGGCTGTTCTCGGCACGCGGCTACAACATTGAAACCTTGACGGTGGCTCCGACCGAAGACCGTTCGCTGTCGCGCATGACCATCGTCTCCATTGGCTCGGACGACGTGATCGAACAGATCACGAAGCATCTGAACCGCCTGATCGAGGTGGTGAAAGTGGTCGACCTTACCGAGGGCGCCCACATCGAACGCGAGCTGATGTTGATCAAGGTAAGGGCGGTCGGCAAGGAACGTGAGGAAATGAAACGGATGTCGGATATTTTCCGCGGCCGGATCATCGACGTCACAGAAAAGACCTACACGATCGAACTGACGGGCGCGAGCGACAAGCTCGATGCCTTCATCGAAGGGATCGACGCGACTGCGATTCTCGAAACCGTCCGTACGGGCAGTTCGGGCATCGGCCGCGGCGAGCGCATTCTGAAGGTTTGACGCGCGCTTATCGACGATTCGCTAACGTTTCGATCGGGGCCGGGCAGTGCCTTCAAGAGCCCGGCCAAGCAACACACCATTCGCAGTATTTGTATTTCACTGATTTCACCGAATTTAGCCAAGGAACCGACATGAAAGTTTTCTACGACAAGGACGCCGACCTCTCCCTCATCAAGGGTAAGCAAGTCACCATCATCGGCTATGGCTCGCAAGGCCATGCTCACGCGCTGAACCTGAAGGAAAGCGGCGTGAATATCACGGTCGGTCTGCGCAAGGGCGGCGCATCGTGGAGCAAGGCTGAGAACGCCGGCCTGCAAGTCAAGGAAGTGGCGGAAGCCGTCAAGGGCGCGGACGTCGTCATGATGCTGCTGCCGGACGAGCAGATCGCTGAAGTCTACGCAAAGGAAGTGCACGCCAACATCAAGCAAGGCGCAGCGCTCGCCTTCGCACACGGCTTCAACGTGCACTACGGTCAGGTGATCCCGCGTGCTGACCTCGACGTGATCATGATCGCGCCGAAGGCACCGGGCCACACGGTTCGCGGTACGTACTCGCAAGGTGGCGGCGTGCCCCACCTGATCGCCGTTGCACAAGACAAGTCGGGCGCAGCACGTGACATCGCGCTGTCGTACGCAGCAGCGAACGGCGGCGGCCGTGCCGGTATCATCGAAACGAACTTCCGCGAAGAAACGGAAACCGACCTGTTCGGCGAACAAGCCGTGCTGTGCGGCGGTACGGTCGACCTGATCAAGGCCGGCTTCGAAACGCTGGTGGAAGCGGGTTACGCGCCGGAAATGGCGTACTTCGAATGCCTGCACGAACTGAAGCTGATCGTCGACCTGATCTACGAAGGCGGCATCGCGAACATGAACTACTCGATCTCGAACAACGCCGAATACGGCGAGTACGTGACGGGTCCGCGTATCGTGACGTCTGAAACGAAGAAGGCGATGAAGGCCGTGCTGACGGACATTCAGACCGGCGAGTACGCAAAGAGCTTCATCATCGAAAACAAGGCCGGCGCACCGACGCTGCAATCGCGTCGCCGTCTGACGGCCGAGCACCAGATCGAAACGGTTGGTGCCAAGCTGCGTTCGATGATGCCGTGGATCGCCGCGAACAAGCTGGTCGACCAGTCGAAGAACTAAGAAGCCAGTTTTATCGCATGTGACCGGCGCGGCGCCTCGTCGCAGCAGCCGGTAATGCAAAAAGCCGTCCAAGGGTGCTGAACCCTGGGCGGCTTTTGCTATCCTACGGTTTTACGTGCGACACGCACGCTCGTGTCCGTCAGCCCCACGTTACGGGGCATCGACTAGAGGGTTATTGAGGAAGGTCTCGACTGAACTCACCATGCCCTCCGCAGGCGGCTCCCTTGTGAGCCGCACTTTAAGCAGTAGATGTGTCCTTAGGGGCACACCTTAGTAGTGAACACGGGACACGGTGCATTCCGCCGTCAACCGTATTGCATTGACCTGATTACCGTCAGGTCCCGCCCAGTCAGCGGCTTCATCTCCGCCGACAGGGCGGGGTGATGTTTGCAATTCCTGCGCCTCAGGGCAACGGAGTCGCTAAACGATACGAGCGAAAAGCTCGGTGTGTCATTGTTCGGCCTCGCTGGCTGCATTGGCGAGGGTAGTGAACCTGCTGTACGACCAGCAGTAGCCTAGGAAGACATGAGTCACTGGCAACGGTGAGGTGTGAAGCTCTTCTAACAATGTACCCCCCGGAAGTTCGGGCGGATGGTGGTTGCGAGATGACCATCCGGAGACTCCCAGCAGCAACGGGGTTGAGGGGCTAGGCTGGCTGATATGGTTAATGCAAGTGAACTGCTGATAAACCTCGTAAGTAGGACGGTGCCAAAGCTGCTGACAGGCATCAACCAAACAGGTGTGCGGTCGGATAACCCGCTGTAAATTCGGGTTACGTCGTCATCGGACCGCCGGGGAATAGGCAGAACCTAAGTCAGTCGTGTGACATGCCGGGAACGTGGTAAGCCTGTATGGTTGCCGGTCGTAGTTTGACTGGCAGGCGAACCGTGAGGGACGCTGTTGATTGTGCAGGTATGGGACGACGGAGAAAGCGAAAGCCGGTCTGTAATGGGTCGGATAGGGGTTGGAACATTACCCCACGCGAAAGCGGGCAGACTTCCGTCTGGTCTACCGTCGCAAGATGGCTGACTAACCCTTAGCTGGAAGATGATTGCTGTCGGGCTTCTGGACCGTCAGCATATGTTTTTTAACCCCCCTTGCGGGAGCAGATCGCTCCCGCAAGGGGCGATCTGTTCTTCGCTCGGGATTCACTTCTTCGAGTAGGAGAGCAGCATGAGAGTATCTGTCCGAAAGGACGGATCTGCGCTTTCCCACGCGCCGGACAACTGGTACGCCGTAGATTGGCGGCGGGTTGAACGGAACGTGAGAGGGATGCAGATTCGAATTGCGAAGGCGACGCGGGAAGGCAACTGGCGCAGGGGGAGAGCCCTGCAACGGATGTTGACCCGCACGTTGTCCGCAAAGCTGTATGCGGTACGACGTGTTACGCAGAATCAGGGTGCGCGAACGGCTGGAGTCGATCGCGAACTTTGGGACTCGCCTGAGAGCCGATGGCTTGCTGTCGGCAGGTTGAAGCGGCGTGGATATAAGCCTCTGCCTTTACGGAGAGTCTTTATCCCCAAGGCCAATGGAAAGGAGCGCCCTCTGGGCATTCCGACCATGCGGGACAGGGCGATGCAAGCCTTGTATCTGCTGGCCTTGGAGCCGGTGTCGGAATCGACGAGCGACCCGAACTCTTATGGGTTCAGGTTAAACCGCTCGACGGCTGACGCCATGTCACAGATATTCGTCGCCATGTCCCAGAAGGGCTCAGCCCGTTGGGTGCTGGAGGCGGATATCAAGGGATGCTTCGACCATATTAGCCATAACTGGTTGGAGACCCATGTCCTGATGGACAAGGAAATCCTCCGGAAATGGCTGAAAGCTGGCCTGATTTACAAGGGGCAGCTTCAGGCGACAGAGGCCGGTACGCCGCAAGGAGGGATCATTTCTCCGACGCTGGCGAATGTGACGCTGAACGGGCTGGAGCGAGAACTGCTAGCGCACCTTAGTGCGAAGTTTGGGATCGCAAAAGCCAACAAGCTTAAAGTCAATGTGGTGCGGTACGCGGACGACTTCGTGATCACCGGTGACTCGCAAGAGTTGCTGGAGCAGGAAGTTCGACCTTGGGTGGAAACATTCCTTGCCGTTCGAGGTCTGCAACTGTCCGAGGAGAAAACGCGGATCACACACATTGACCAAGGCTTCGATTTCCTGGGGTGGAATTTCCGTAAGTACTCGGGGACGCTACTCATCAAGCCGAGCAAGAAGAACGTGAAAACGTTCTATCGCAAGGTGGCGGATACGATCAGCGGTCATAAGACGGTAAAGCAGGAGAATCTGATTCGACTGCTGAACCCGATGCTACGGGGCTGGGCGCAGTATCACAGTCCTGTGGTCGCCAAAGAGGCATACAGCCGCATGGAGTCTTTGATTTTCCGAAGGCTTTGGCGGTGGTCGAAGAGGCGGCACCTGAACAAGAGCGCCGAATGGGTGAAGAAGAAATACTTTCACTCGGAGGGCAATCGACACTGGGTGTTCGCTGTTCCTGTAGCTCGTGACGACGATGGTAAGGGGTTGCTTAGCCTGTACCAGATCAGCGGTACGGAAATTAAGCGACACAGAAAGGTCAAAGGAGCATTCAATCCCTTTGATCCTGAGTGGGAGCAGTACGGCGAACAGTTGCGACAGGCGCGCATGGAACACTCAATGCGTTATCGGAAGCAATGGGTTTCGCTGTATATGTTGCAAGACGGGCTTTGCTCGCATTGTGGCTGTGCCCTGACAAAGGAGACCGGCTGGCATGACCATCATCTAGAGTATCGGATGCACGGTGGCACGGACGCTCTCTCGAACAGGGTTCTGCTTCACCCACACTGCCATCAGCAGGTGCACGCAGGTAAAATTGCGGTAACTAAGCCGGCCCGGTCCTAAGACCGGGCTTTGTTTGTAGATTTGAGCCGTATGCGGGGAAACTCGCACGTACGGTTCTTAGGGGGCCCTTCTTCCGCGAGGAAGGGGGGCTACCCTCCAAAAATACAGAAGCCATCCATGAATTACCCTCATCCGATCATCGCGCGAGAAGGCTGGCCGTTCATCGCCATCGCGGCCGTCGTTGCATTACTGGTTCATGCCTTCGCGGGATTCGGCTTTGCATGGCTGTTCTGGCTGATCCTGATCTTCGTCGTGCAGTTTTTCCGTGATCCGGCACGCCCGATTCCGACTCAGGCGAACGCCGTACTGTGCCCGGCCGACGGCCGTATCGTCGCAGTCGAGACAGCGCATGATCCGTATGCCAACCGTGAAGCGCTGAAGATCAGCGTGTTCATGAACGTTTTCAATGTCCATTCGCAGCGCTCACCGGTGGACGGTGCGATCTCCAAGGTCGAATATTTCCCGGGCGCGTATCTGAATGCCGCTGTGGATAAGGCTTCGCTCGAAAACGAGCGCAATGCCGTGGTGATCCAAATGGCCGGCGGCCAGACGGTGACGTCGGTGCAGATCGCCGGTCTGATTGCGCGGCGCATTCTTTGCTACGTACGCTCAGGTGAGCCGCTCACGCGTGGCCAGCGTTATGGATTTATCCGTTTTGGCTCGCGTGTCGACGTGTACCTGCCGGTTGGCAGTCGTCCGCGTGTGTCGATCGGTGAGAAGGTTTCCGCGTCGTCCACGATCCTCGCTGAACTATAAAGCGGCACCAAGGAGGTTTTCCGAATGGCCGCATTCAAACCGCGTCGACCCCGCAACAGCGGGCAGCTCCCGCGCCCGTTCCGCCGTAACAAGCCGATCGTTGCGGAGACAGGCGCAGTCGAGAGCCGGCGCGCTCAGCGTCAGCAGTTCCTGAGGAAACGCGGCATTTACCTGCTGCCGAACGCGTTTACCACCGCCGCGCTCTTTTGCGGCTTCTTCGCCGTGGTGCAGGCGATGAACGTGCGCTTCGAAATCGCGGCAATCGCGATCTTCGTGGCGATGGTGCTGGACGGCATGGACGGCCGCGTCGCCCGCATGACGCATACGCAAAGCGCGTTCGGCGAACAGTTCGACAGTCTCTCGGACATGGTGTCGTTCGGTGTGGCGCCGGCGCTTGTGATGTACGAGTGGATTCTGAAGGATCTCGGTCGTTGGGGCTGGCTTGCGGCGTTCGTCTACTGTTCGGGGGCGGCGTTGCGTCTCGCGCGTTTCAACGCGAACATCGGCGTGGTCGACAAGCGTTTCTTCCAGGGTATGCCGAGCCCGGCGGCCGCGGCGCTGATCGCCGGTTTCGTGTGGCTCGCCACCGACAACCGCGTGCCGCTCAAGCTGGTGTGGTTGCCGTGGGTCGCCTTTGTGCTGACCATCTACGCCGGTGTGACGATGGTGTCGAACGCGCCGTTCTACAGCGGCAAGGCGCTCGACGTGCGGCACCGCGTGCCGTTCGGCGTGATTCTGCTCGTGGTGGTGGCGTTCGTGCTGGTGTCGTCCGATCCGCCGCTGATGCTGTTCGGCCTGTTCGTGCTGTACGGTCTGTCGGGCTATGTGTTCTGGGGCTACCAGGCGCTGCGGGGCAGGGCGAATCCGGCTCGGTCCGTGGCGCGGGACAGGTAATGGCGCAGCTTCGTTACATGAACGTGACATGAGAAAACGGCAGCCTTCGCAGGCTGCCGTTTTTCGTTGTCGAGCCCGTCCGACGGCGCGCGGCAGGCAGGTCCGACGCCAATTGCACGGCGACGGGAATGCCGCTATAGTCGTTGGATAAATGCGTTCAGGTTCCCATTTGAGCTGCAGCACGAGCCTCAACAAGCTGGTGCGCCGCGGGTGCGCTAGTGCTGGCGCATCTGGCGCGCTGATCGCCTATCGTTTTCCGCCCTCCGTCTGCCTCGTCTGCGGCTTATAGCGTCGCCAACGGTGGCGCAAAACGCCCGAATTCCAATATCCGATCCCCACAATTGAACGACTCCCCAGGAGACCCGACATGGCCGACAAACTGATCATATTCGACACCACGTTGCGTGACGGCGAGCAATCGCCGGGCGCGTCGATGACGAAGGAAGAAAAAATCCGTATCGCGAAGCAACTCGAACGGATGAAGGTGGACGTGATCGAAGCGGGCTTCGCGGCCAGTTCGAATGGCGACTTCGATTCGATCCACACCATCGCGGGCCTGATCAAGGACAGCACGATCTGCTCGCTGGCCCGTGCGAACGACAAAGACATTCAACGCGCTGCTGACGCACTCAAGCCGGCCGATCATTTCCGCATCCACACGTTCATCGCAACGTCGCCGCTGCATATGGAAAAGAAGCTGCGCATGACGCCGGATCAGGTGTTCGAACAGGCAAAGCTGGCGGTGCGTTTTGCCCGCAAGTTCACGGACGACGTCGAGTTTTCGCCGGAAGACGGCAGCCGCTCGGACTTGGATTTCCTGTGCCGCGTGCTGGAAGCGGTCATCGCGGAAGGCGCGACCACCATCAACATCGCCGATACGGTCGGCTATGGCGTGCCGGAGTTGTACGGCCAGCTCGTGAAGACGCTGCGCGAGCGGATTCCGAACTCGCATAAGGCGGTGTTCTCGGTGCATTGCCATAACGACCTCGGCATGGCGGTGGCGAACTCGCTGGCTGGTGTGCAGATCGGCGGCGCGCGTCAGGTCGAGTGCACGATCAACGGTCTCGGCGAGCGTGCAGGTAATACGTCGCTCGAAGAAATCGTGATGGCGGTGAAGACGCGCAAGGATTACTTCGGCCTTGAAATCGGTCTCGATACCACGCAGATCGTGCCGGCTTCGAAGCTGGTGTCGCAGATCACCGGTTTCGTCGTGCAGCCGAACAAGGCGGTGGTTGGTGCGAACGCGTTTGCGCACGCATCCGGCATCCACCAGGACGGCGTGCTGAAAGCGCGCGACACGTACGAAATCATGCGTGCCGAAGACGTGGGCTGGAGCGCGAACAAGATCGTGCTGGGCAAGTTGTCGGGCCGTAATGCGTTCAAGCAGCGTTTGCAGGAACTGGGTATCGCGCTCGATAGCGAAGGCGAATTGAACACGGCGTTCGCACGCTTCAAGGAATTGGCCGACCGCAAGTCGGAAATCTTCGACGAAGACATCATCGCGATCGTCACCGAAGAATCGGCTGAAGCGCAGGAGCGGGAGCACTACAAGTTCCTGTCGCTGTCGCAGCATTCGGAAACCGGCGAGCAGCCGCACGCGAAGATCGTGTTCTCGGTCGAAGGCAAGGAAGTGACCGGGGAAGCACGTGGCAACGGTCCCGTGGATGCCACGCTCAATGCGATCGAAACGGAAGTGGGCAGCGGTTCGGAGTTGCTGCTGTACTCGGTGAATGCCATTACAACCGGTACGCAGGCGCAAGGCGAAGTGACCGTGCGGCTGTCCAGGAGCGGGCGCATCGTCAACGGTGTGGGCACCGATCCGGATATCGTCGCGGCCTCGGCTAAGGCGTATATCTCGGCGCTCAACAAGCTGCATTCGAACTTCGATAAGTTGAATCCGCAACGTTCGGAGTAGTAGAAGCAGGCGCGCTGATTGCGTGCCCGCTGAACCGGATTGTCAAGAAGCCCTGTGCTCCCAAAAGCACAGGGCTTCTTGCTTTTGTGGTGTCTCCTCCTCGAGTGTCGCGCTGAAGTACCGCGCGCTGAAACTACTCCGTAGCCGCGCGCCGCATCGACCACCCGCGCGCCGCGCGTGCCTGCGCCTGGACCTGATGCCGCACTTCGACTGCGATCTCGCGGCGCGGCGCATCGGCGACAAACGTATCCAGCAGTTCGCGCACATCGTGATCGACGAAATCGGCACGCGTTGCGTCGACGATCAAGGTCGCGCCGTCGGGAATCTGCTGCAGGTAGTGCTTGAGCGGCACCTTGCCGAGAAACGACACGTCCTTGCGAAACGACAGCAGGTAGTGATCGCCGTGCTGCGCGAGCACGATTGGGCTGCGCAGGTTCGCATACAGCGCGAGCAGCACGCTGCACAGAATGCCGAGCACGATGCCGATCAGCAGATCGGTGGCGAGTACGCCGACCAGCGTGACGATGAACGGCGCAAACGGCGCGAAACCCTGCTTGGCGATGGCGACGAACAACGACGGTTTGGCGAGCTTCACGCCGGTGAAGATAAGAATCGCCGCGAGGCACGCAAGCGGAATCAGGTTGATGACGCTGGTGAGCGCGAACACGCTGACCAGCAGCAACACGCCATGAATGATCGCGGACAGCCGGCTTTGAGCGCCCGCATGCACATTGGCGGAGCTGCGCACGATGACCGAGGTGATCGGCAGGCCGCCGATCGCGCCGGCGATCAGGTTACCCACGCCCTGTGCCTTCAATTCGCGATCCGGCGGCGCGGCACGTCGGGCGGGATCGATCTGCTCGACCGCTTCAAGGCTCAGCAGCGTTTCGAGACTCGCGACGATCGCCAATGTAATGGCGACGCGCCAGACATCAGGATTGACCAGTTGCGCGAAGTGTGGCCCGAAGTCGGCCCATTGGAGCGCGACTTGCAACGCAGCGAACGACTCGAGCGACGGCAGCGCGACACGATGCTCGGCGGGCGGCGCGAGCGACGGGGCGAGCAACCCGAGCAGCAGCGTCGCGCCGATGCCCAGCAGCACCGCCGCGAGCGGTGCGGGTACAAGGCGCACCAGCGCAAAGCGACGTAACGCGCGCGTTTCCCAGCCCACCAGAATCGCGAGCGACAGCAAAGTGATCACGCAGGCCGCGAGTGATATCGAGCCGAACGGCGTCGATACGCTGCCGGCCATATGGGCAGCGGCTTGCGATCCGGCCGACGCATTCGCGCCGGATAGCCCAAGCGCGAGCGGAAACTGCTTGACGATCAGCAGCACGCCGATCGCCGCGAGCATGCCCTTGATCACGGGCGATGGCACATAGGCCGCAAATCTGCCGGCCTTCAGCATGCCGAAGCCGAACTGAATCGCGCCGGACAGCAAGACGGCCAGCAGGAACGCGGAGAAGCTGCCGAGTTGCGCGATTCCGTCGACGACGATCACGACGAGGCCCGCCGCGGGCCCGCTGACGCTCAGCCGCGAACCGCTCAGCACGGCCACCACCAGGCCGCCGACGATGCCCGATACAAGCCCGGCAAATGGCTCGACGCCCGAGGCGTTGGCGATGCCCAGACATAGCGGCAGCGCCACCAGAAAAACGACCGTGCCTGCCAGCAGATCGCGCTGAAACGTGGAAAAGAAAGCTCGAAGGTTCATGGTGTCGGTGCAGTAGTGGGTGGAGCCCTGTGTGCTGCGAAGGCAAAGGCGAAGGCCATGCTGCGGCCGGTTTCATAAGAGCTGCGCACTAGGCGGCGCTATGGGCGGCTGTGGTGCAGGTCATCGCGTCGTCGGCTTCGTAGCCGGACGTGAGTACCTTGATGCGCCCGTCCTCGAGCGCGAAGATCCAGCCGTGAACGAGGGGTGCCGGGTCAGCATCGCGCACGATCGCACTCGCGCGTAACTGGCGCACTTGCTCGAGCACGTTCAACTCTGCGAGGCGGTCGATACGCTCACGCTCGCTTGCGTGACTCCGGAGTTCGTCGCCATGCGCCTTTGCCAACGCGCACAGAGGTGCGATCCGTCGATTCACACGCGGCAACGTTGGTTCCGGCGGCAGCAGGGCGGCGCGCACACCACCGCAGCCATAGTGGCCGCAGACGATCACGTGCCCCACCTTCAGCACACGTACTGCATATTCGAGGACGCTCGCGGTGTTGTCGTCGTCGGGATGAAAAAGGTTGGCGATGTTGCGGTGAACGAACAGATCGCCGGGCTCGCAATGCGTGATGGTTTCTGCGGGCACGCGGCTGTCCGAGCAGCCGACCCACAGCACATGCGGATTCTGGCCGCGCACCAGATCACGGAAAAATTCGGGGTTGCGCGCGGCGGTTTCATGCGCCCATGCGACGTTGGCGACCAGCAGGCGTTTCGGACGGTTCATCGATAGTGGCTCCGTAAGTAGGGCGCACAGACTCGTCGCCGATTCCACGGCTGTGCCCGGACGGCGCAGCGGGTGCAATCGGTACTGAATCAATGCTTACGAAAACCTTTCTATCAAAAAATAAATCTGCTGTGCGCGAAATAAAATTCGCGGGCATGCGCAATAAATAAAAAAAAGCCGCCTGAAGAGGCGGCTTTGCAGATCCATGCGCAATGGGTTCGAGCGAGCGCTCAGAACAGGCTGCGGCGATCCGGGTCGTGCAAGGGATCAGGCGTTTTTTGCGTGAGCCGCACGATGCCCTGGTCGTCGAAATAGAAGCTGTACATCATGTACCAGACGTTGTCTTCCAGATAGCGATACGTCCAGACCTCGCGCTTCATCAACGGGAAGTACGACGTTTCGACGGGGCGGCCGAAGTTCACCAGCACGTCGCTCTTCGTCCACTTGCCGATCTCCGCCCGGTAGAACTCGTTGGGCTGAAGCACCTGACGCACGGTGACGATCTTGCCGGATGCGTCGATGTCGGCGGCGGTAGTGGTTTCGCCCATCGGCTGGGTCGGCCACATCAGCCGCTTGCCGCCGTTGGGCAGGTCGTAGCTTTCACGCGGCGCGCCAAGGCGGGCGACGATGGTCGATTCGTCCGCGCCTTGTTGGTATTGCTGCCATGGCTGCACGCAGCCGGCGAGCGTAGCCGTGAGCGCGAGTGCGCTCACGCAGACGAGCGCGGCGCGGCGCAGGCGTGCTGCGGGCGGCGCTTCGATCGAGGCCGCCGTGGATGGGTGGCGGTTGAACATGAATTCCTCCGATGGCATTTGTGTAGCGGTTTTTATCATCGAGACGCATTATTTTGACACGGGCGGCGGCAAAAGATTTGCGCGTCGTACAGGCCCTCGCTGTTATTACGATAACGGCTTTGCCGGCTTGCTTATTCCATCTGGAACGCCCTATGATCCGCGCTTCGACGAATCCAGCGGGGCAATGACGATGGCGAAGTGGCAACGGGCGGCAGCAGCGGCAGTCGTGGCGCTGGCGGCGATTTCGATGGCCGCGGCGGCGCTCGCCGCGGGAGAAACGGTGCCGGGTCCGGCAAGCAAGCCGGTCAATAAGCCGATGGGTGCACCGATCCAGTTGGCGCTGATCGAAGGCATGTCCGGCCCCTTCGCCAATGCGGGCGCGGCGGTGGAGCGCAATCTGCGCTTCGGTGTCGAGCAGGTGAATGCGGAAGGCGGCGTCAAGCTCGCCGACGGCGCGCATCCGCTCGAACTGGTTGTGCTCGACAGCAAGGGCAGTGCCGAGGAGGCGCTCGTGCAACTGCGCGCTGCCGCTGACCGCCATATCGGCTACATCATGCAGGGCAATAGCTCGGCGGTCGCTGCGGCGCTGATCGGCGCGATCGAGAAACAGAACAGCCGCGAGCCGGGCAACCGCGAACTGTTCCTCAATTATTCCGCCGACGATCCCGCCCTGACCAACGCCAGCTGCAGTTTCTGGCACTTCCGTTTCGATGCGCACGCGGGCATGCGCATGGATGCACTGGCGGACGTGATCCAGCGCGACAAAGCCGTGAAGAAGGTCTATCTGCTGAACCAGGACTACAGCTTCGGCCACGACGTCAGCAGCCTCGCGCGTTCGACCCTGGCGACCAAGCGCCCTGATATTGCGGTTGTCGGCGACGAATTTCATCCGATCGGCCGCGTGAAGGACTTCGCGCCGTACATTGCGAAGATCCGCGCGAGCGGCGCGGATGCGGTGATCACCGGCAACTGGGGCAACGACCTGACCCTTCTGGTCAAGGCGGCGCGAGAGCAGGGCCTGGACACCCGGTTTTACACTTTCTACGGCAACAGCCTTGGGGCGCCTGCCGCGTTGGGCGACGCCGGCGTCAAACACGTGATCGCGGTGGCCGACTGGCACCCGAACGCCGGCGGCGCGGCCTCCGACGCCTGGTATGCGGCGTTTCGCGCCCGTTTCCCGGCTGCACAAGACGACTACCCGGTGCTGCGCATGCCGCTGATGATCGAGACCTTGGCCGTGGCGATGAACCGCGCCGGCAGTGCCGACCCGACGGCGGTCGCCCGGGCGTTGGAGGGCATCAAGTTCGACAACGGCTTCCACGCCTCCTGGATGCGCGCCGACGACCATCAGCTGATCCAGCCCCTTTACGTGATGGAAATGGACAAGGCCGGCACGCCGGGCATCAAGTTCGACAACGAAGGTTCGGGCTATGGGTTCCGCACGGTGCTGGCTTTGCCGCCCGAGCGGACTGTGCCGCCGACTGTATGCAAGATGAAACGGCCGTAAAACGGCCATGAACAAACCCGGGCCGGCCACGATCCCGCCCGGCACAGCAGGGTTCGCGGCCGGATTAGGCTGTGCTACAATACGCGTCCCGTTGTGAGGCATGGCTGCAAGTGATTGCAGATATGCGCCCACGGGTAACCCACGGCACGGCCTTTCTTCCGTGACCGCCTGTCTAGTTCTCAAGGAAATCGACATGTCCGCAGTTGAAACAAGCAAGAAGTCCGAAGTCGTTGCGCAATTCGCACGCGCAGCTAACGACACCGGCTCCCCCGAAGTTCAGGTCGCGCTGCTCACGACCCGCATCAACGAACTGACCGTTCACTTCAAGGCACACACGAAGGATCACCACAGCCGCCGCGGTCTGCTGCGCATGGTGAGCCGCCGTCGTAAGCTGCTCGACTACCTGAAGGGTAAGGACGCGGATCGTTACCGCGCACTGATCGAGAAGCTGGGTCTGCGTAAGTAATCGGCCAGTCGTTCAGCAAGATGCCTGTGTCAGTTCCACTGATACAGGCATTTTGTTTTTGCACGGTGCGCTTCATGTGATGTGCACCGCCTGCCGGTCGCGGTAGCGTGACGATTCATGCGGCGCCTAGCAGGAAAACAGCAGTAAGAAAAGCAGCAAAAAGCAGAAATACGGCCGGGCTTCAGGGCAGAGCTTTGTGTCATTCCAGCGGTTCGCGCGCGTACATAACGTAGGGCGTGGTTCTCTGGAATGGCATAACACTACTCTTCCCCTGTGGCGCCGGTCCTGGCGTTGCCGCGCCGCTTCTGGTCCGCGCGGCATAACGAAGAGGAAAAGCAATGACTATGTTCAATAAGATCGTCAAAGAATTTCAGTGGGGCCAACATAAGGTTCGCCTCGAAACGGGCGAAATCGCTCGTCAGGCGAGCGGTGCGGTGATCGTCGATGTCGAAGACACCGTTGTGCTGGCTACTGTGGTCGGCGCCAAGACCGCCAAGCCGGGTCAGGACTTCTTCCCGCTGACCGTCGATTACCTCGAAAAGACCTACGCTGCAGGCAAGATCCCCGGTGGTTTCTTCCGCCGCGAAGGCCGTCCGTCGGAAGGCGAAACGCTGATTTCGCGCCTGATCGACCGTCCGCTGCGTCCGCTGTTCCCGGAAGGCTTCTACAACGAAGTCCAGGTCGTGATCCACGTCCTGTCGCTGAACCCCGAAATTCCCGCTGACATCCCCGCGCTGATCGGCGCGTCGGCGGCGCTCGCTATTTCCGGTCTGCCGTTCAACGGCCCGGTCGGCGCAGCACGCGTGGCCTACATCAACAACGAATACGTGTTGAACCCGACGCGTCCGCAAATGAAGGAATCGGCGCTCGACCTGATCGTTGCGGGTACGGAACGCGCGGTGCTGATGGTGGAATCGGAAGCACAACAACTGACCGAAGAAGTGATGCTCGGTGCAGTGGTGTTCGGTCACGAACAAATGCAGGTCGCGATCGACGTAATCCACGAGCTGGTTCGCGAAGGCGGCAAGCCGGAATGGGACTGGAAGCCGGCCGCCAAGAATGAGCCGCTGATCGCACGCGTGTCGGAACTGGCGCAAGCCGATCTGCTCGCCGCTTATCAGATCCGCGACAAGCAAGCCCGTTCGACCAAGCTGAAGGAAGTCTATGCAGCGACGTCGGCCAAGCTGGAAGAAGAAGCAGCGGCAGCCGGCACGGTTGCAGCAGACAAGGCTAGCGTCGGCAATGTGCTGTTCGACATCGAAGCGAAGATCGTCCGTACCCAGATCCTGAACGGCGAGCCGCGTATCGACGGCCGTGACACGCGCACCGTGCGCCCGATCGAAATCCGTACCGGCGTGCTGCCGCGTACGCACGGCTCGGCACTGTTCACGCGTGGCGAAACGCAGGCTATGGTTGTCGCAACGCTGGGCACCAAGGGCGACGAGCAGAACATCGACGCGCTCGAAGGCGAGTACCGCGAACGCTTCATGCTCCACTACAACATGCCTCCGTTCGCGACCGGCGAAACGGGTCGCGTCGGTTCGCCGAAGCGCCGTGAAATCGGTCACGGCCGTCTGGCCAAGCGCGCGCTGGCTGCGTGCCTGCCGAGCGCCGACGAATTCGGCTACTCGATCCGCGTCGTGTCGGAAATCACCGAATCGAACGGTTCGTCGTCGATGGCTTCGGTGTGCGGCGGCTGCCTCGCACTGATGGACGCCGGCGTGCCGATGAAGGCGCACGTCGCCGGCATCGCGATGGGCCTGATCCTGGAAGGCAACAAGTTTGCCGTGCTGACCGACATCCTCGGCGACGAAGATCACCTCGGCGACATGGACTTCAAGGTGGCGGGTACCGAGCAAGGCGTGACTGCGCTGCAGATGGACATCAAGATCCAGGGCATCACCAAGGAAATCATGCAGGTCGCTCTCGCGCAAGCGAAGGAAGGCCGTATGCACATCCTCGGCAAGATGACCTCGGCTGTGTCGGGCGCGAACACGGTGCTGTCGGACTACGCACCGCGCATGATCACCATCAAGATCAATCCGGAAAAGATCCGCGACGTGATCGGCAAGGGTGGTTCGGTGATCCGCGCGCTGACGGAAGAAACCGGCACGACGATCGATATTTCGGACGACGGCGTCGTCACCATCGCCAGCACCAGCAGCGAAGGGATGGCCGAAGCGAAGAAGCGTATCGAGAACATCACGCTGGAAGTCGAAGTGGGCCAAGTGTACGAAGGCACCGTGCTCAAGCTGCTGGACTTCGGTGCGATCGTGAACATCCTGCCGGGCAAGGATGGTCTGCTGCACATCTCCGAAATCGCTAATGAGCGTATCAAGGACATCAACGACTACCTGAAGGATGGCCAGCAAGTGAAGGTCAAGGTCATCCAGACGGACGAAAAGGGCCGCGTGCGTTTGTCGGCCAAGGCGTTGCTGAACGACGCCGCAAACGGCGCGCCGCAAGGCGAACCGACGCCGCAGTAATGCGGTAGCAGGGCGACGGCCGGCAGCGCGAATGCGCGCCGGCCGTTTTTCATGAAGGGCGCAGGGTGGATTGCGTTGTCGGCAAGCAGGTGCGAACCGGCGCAAACGGGTACTCTCTCTAAGCGAGGCATGTCGCCTCGGTTCAGACGATTTCCGACGGTAGGCAACGCAATCCAATCTTGGAGTTGACGCAGATGAAAGCGATCGAAATCACCGAATTTGGCGCGCCGGAAGTCCTCAAGCTGGCGGAGCGGCCCACGCCGCAGCCGAAAGCGGGCGAGGTGCTGATCAAGGTGGCGGCATCAGGCATCAACCGTCCGGATGTGTTCCAGCGCAAGGGTGGCTATGCGCCGCCACCGGGTGCGTCGGACCTGCCGGGGCTGGAAGTGGCGGGTGAGATCGTCGGCGGCACTATCGACGAGAAGAACAATCCGTTCGGTCTGAAAATCGGCGATCGCGTGTGCGCGTTGCTTGCGGGCGGTGGCTATGCGGAATATGCGACCGCGCCGCTGTTGCAGTGCTTGCCGGTGCCCGCTGGCTTGTCGGATGTCGAGGCGGCTTCGCTGCCGGAAACATTCTTCACGGTGTGGAGCAATGTGTTCGACCGTGCGCAGCTCGGCAAAGGCGAGGGCGCCCCGAACGAGACGCTGCTGGTGCAGGGCGGCTCGAGCGGCATCGGCGTGACGGCGATCCAGATTGCGCATGCGCTGGGTTTTCGCGTGTTCGCCACGGCCGGGTCGGACGAAAAGTGCCGCGCCTGCGAAGCGCTCGGCGCCGAACGGGCGATCAACTACAAGACTGAAGATTTCGTCGAAGTCATCAAGTCGCTGACGAACGATCGTGGTGTCGACGTCGTTCTCGACATGGTGGCGGGCAGTTATGTGCCGCGCGAGCTGACCGCGCTGGCCGACGGCGGCCGCATCGTGCTGATCGCCTTGCTGGGCGGCGCGAAGGCCGAGCTGAATCTGAACGAAGTGCTGCGCCGCCGTCTGACGGTGACGGGTTCGACGTTGCGTCCGCGGCCGATCGAGTTCAAGGCGAAGATCGCCGCGCAGTTGAAAGAGCGTGTGTGGCCGCACCTCGAAGATGGCCGCATTAAGCCAGTGGTGCATCGTGTGTTTCCGGCAGCGCAAGCCGCCGAAGCGCACGCGCTGATGGAAAGCAGCACGCACGTCGGCAAGATCGTGCTGACTTGGGGTCAGGACGCTTGACACGGTTGGTTTGACCCGATCCACCCCACGCAGTAAAATTGCGCGTTTTGCGCACGCCGCATGAATACGAAAGGCGGGCTGTAAGCGCAAACCAAGTCCGCCGCCAATACACGAGACGACGAGACGATGTCGAAACAACGAGCCAAGCTGGTAGTCGGTAACTGGAAGATGCACGGGCGCCTCGCCGAGAATGCAACGCTGTTGCAGGCCGTGGCGCAAGGCGCGGGAGAATTGCCGGCTGATGTGCGCGTCGGTGTCTGTGTGCCGAGCCCTTACCTCGCGCAGACTCAATCGTTGCTGGAAGGCGGCAAGGTCGTGTGGGGCGTGCAGGATGTCTCCGCGTTCACGCATGGCGCCTATACCGGTGAAGTGGCGGCGCAGATGGTGGTGGATTTCGGCGCCACGCTTGCGATCGTCGGGCACTCGGAGCGCCGTGCTTACCATCGCGAAAGCGCAGAGCTGGTCGCGGTGAAGACACAGCGCGCACTGGAAGCAGGTTTGACCCCGATCGTGTGTGTCGGCGAAACGCTTGAAGAGCGTGAGGCTGGTTCGACGGAGCAGGTGGTCGGCGCGCAGCTGGATGAGGTGCTGGCGAAGCTGTCGGTAGCGGATGCGGCACGCATCGTCGTCGCGTACGAACCGGTCTGGGCGATTGGCACCGGTAAGAGCGCTACATCGGATCAGGCGCAGGCAGTGCATGCTTTCCTGCGTTCGCGTCTGGCGGCAAAGGGCGCGGCAGTGGCGGATGTGCCGGTGTTGTACGGCGGCAGTGTGAAGCCGGAGAACGCGGAAGAATTGTTCCGCGAGCCGGATATCGACGGTGGCCTGATCGGCGGCGCGTCGTTGAAAGACCAGGATTTCCTGGCGATCTGCAAAGCGGCGGCCGCGACGAGCGTCGCCGGTTAAGCAGGGCGCCTTGGCGAGGATGACCCAATCCCGCGCGGCACACTTTGTGTGGTGCGGTTAAATAAAGACTCAGGTGAGTGTGATGCTGTATTTGAAAACATTGATTATCGTCGTTCAGCTGTTGTCGGCACTCGGGGTCATTGGCCTTGTCTTGCTGCAGCACGGCAAAGGCGCCGATATGGGCGCTGCTTTCGGTAGCGGCGCGTCGGGCAGCCTGTTCGGCGCGACCGGTTCGGCAAACTTTTTGTCGCGTACCACGGCCGTCCTCGCAGCCGTGTTTTTTGTAACGACATTGACGCTGACGTACCTCGGCGCGTATCGTGCGAAACCGTCCGCAGGCTTGCTGGGCGCGGCTGTGACCGCGCCGGTCGCGGCCTCTGCTGCGGCCGCGCCGGCTGGTGGTTCGGCAGTGTTGCCGGCGTCGGCTGCGTCCGTCCCGGCTACGGAAGTGCCGAAATAAATTTTTCGTTCAAAGTGCTTTTGTGCGTTGAACAAACTGTTTAGACCAGTTACAATCTAAGTCTTGAAGCGATTCGCGGGTTTTATAAGTTGTTTTCCCGGATTGCAGTTAGTGCCGACGTGGTGAAATTGGTAGACACGCTATCTTGAGGGGGTAGTGGCGAAAGCTGTGCGAGTTCGAGTCTCGCCGTCGGCACCAAATGTTATCTAATGCCAGCCGCTTGCTTCGCTTCGGCTGGCATTTTCACTTCTGACGCGCGGCTTGCGTTGGGCTTGCGGCATGTACGTTGCCGAAGTGATTTCGCGTCAGGAGTGCTATGCTCTTGGCGGCATTCAGAACCAACCGATAGAGGATAGTCTTGAACCTCGCAGCCTATTTCCCCGTCTTGTTGTTCCTCATTGTGGGCACCGGTTTAGGCGTAGCACTGGTCAGCATTGGCAAGATCCTCGGTCCCAACAAGCCCGATACCGAGAAAAACGCACCATACGAGTGCGGCTTCGAAGCATTCGAAGATGCGCGCATGAAGTTCGATGTGCGTTACTACCTCGTCGCCATTCTCTTCATCATTTTCGACCTTGAAACCGCGTTCCTGTTCCCGTGGGGTGTAGCCCTGCGCGACATCGGCTGGCCTGGCTTCATGGCGATGATGATTTTCCTGCTCGAATTCCTGTTGGGCTTTGCCTATATCTGGAAGAAGGGCGGCCTCGACTGGGAATGATGGATTAATCGCCGGTTTGCGTGGGTGGCCAAGGCTTGCCGCCCCGTCTGGAGTGGAAAGCAAATGAGTATCGAAGGGGTCTTGAAGGAAGGGTTTGTCACCACGACGGCTGACAAACTGATCAACTGGACGCGCACCGGCTCGTTGTGGCCGATGACGTTCGGTCTCGCGTGCTGCGCGGTCGAGATGATGCATGCGGGCGCTGCCCGTTATGACCTTGACCGTTTCGGCGTGGTGTTTCGTCCGAGTCCGCGTCAGTCGGACGTGATGATCGTCGCCGGCACGCTGTGCAACAAGATGGCGCCGGCTCTGCGCAAGGTCTACGATCAGATGGCCGAGCCGCGCTGGGTGATTTCGATGGGCTCGTGCGCGAACGGCGGCGGCTACTACCACTATTCCTATTCGGTGGTGCGCGGCTGCGATCGGATCGTGCCGGTCGACGTCTACGTGCCAGGTTGTCCGCCTACGGCGGAAGCGCTGGTGTATGGCGTGATCCAGCTGCAGGCCAAGATCCGCCGCACCAACACAATCGCCCGTCAATAAGGCCAACGCCTCCCCCACAATATGGCAAGCAAACTCGAGACCCTGAAAGCGAACCTCGAGGCGGCCTTTGGCGGCCTCCTGTTGAGCACCACCGAGGCAATCGGTGAGTTGACGATCGTCGTGAAGGCGAGCGACTACATCAATGTGGCAACGCGTCTGCGCGACGACCGCTCGCTCGGTTTCGAGCAACTGGTCGATCTATGCGGCGTCGACTATCAGACCTACGCCGATGGCGCCTATGACGGCCCGCGTTTTGCGGCCGTTCTGCATTTGTTGTCGGTGCAGAACAACTGGCGTCTGCGTCTGCGTGTATTCGCACCAGACGACGAAATGCCGATCGTCGCGTCAGTCGTCGATATCTGGAGTTCGGCCAACTGGTACGAACGCGAAGCATTCGACCTGTACGGCATCGTCTTCGAGGGGCACCCGGACCTGCGCCGCATCCTGACCGACTACGGTTTCATTGGTCACCCGTTCCGTAAAGATTTTCCTGTCTCCGGATACGTCGAAATGCGTTACGACCCGGAAGAGAAGCGCGTCGTCTATCAGCCTGTGACGATCGAGCCGCGGGAAATCACGCCGCGCGTGATCCGCGAGGATCGCTATGGCGGTCTGAAACACTAAGAGAACGCCATGGCAGAGATCAAGAACTACACGCTCAACTTCGGTCCTCAGCACCCGGCCGCGCACGGTGTGCTGCGCCTCGTGCTCGAACTCGACGGCGAAGTCATCCAGCGCGCCGATCCGCACATCGGCCTCCTGCATCGCGCGACTGAAAAGCTCGCGGAAACCAAAACGTTCATCCAGTCTGTGCCGTATATGGACCGCCTCGACTACGTGTCGATGATGGTCAACGAGCACGGCTACGTGATGGCGATCGAAAAGCTGCTCGGCATCGAAGTGCCGATTCGCGCGCAGTACATCCGTGTGATGTTCGACGAAGTCACGCGAGTGCTGAACCACCTGATGTGGATCGGCGCACACGCACTCGACGTCGGCGCGATGGCGGTCTTCCTGTACGCGTTCCGCGAACGCGAAGACCTGATGGACGTGTACGAAGCGGTGTCCGGCGCACGGATGCATGCAGCTTACTACCGTCCGGGTGGCGTGTACCGCGACCTGCCTGACGCAATGCCGCAATACAAAGCGTCGAAGATCCGCAATGCGAAGGCATTGTCGAGGATGAACGAGAACCGTCAAGGTTCGCTGCTCGACTTCATTGACGATTTCTTCACGCGTTTCCCGAAGTGCGTCGACGAATACGAAACGCTGCTCACCGACAACCGGATCTGGAAGCAACGTCTGGTCGGTATCGGCGTGGTCAGCCCGGAACGCGCGCTGAACCTCGGCATGACCGGCGCGATGTTGCGCGGCTCGGGTATCGAGTGGGATCTGCGCAAGAAGCAGCCATACGAAGTCTATGACAAGCTCGATTTCGACATTCCGGTCGGCGTGAATGGCGACTGCTATGACCGATATCTGGTTCGCGTCGAAGAAATGCGCCAATCCACACGGATCGTGAAACAGTGCATTGAGTGGTTGCGCAAGAATCCAGGTCCGGTGATGGTCGACAATCATAAGGTTGCGCCGCCGTCGCGAGTCGGCATGAAGTCGAACATGGAAGATCTGATTCACCACTTCAAGCTCTTCACGGAAGGCTTCCATGTGCCGGAAGGCGAGGCATATGCCGCGGTCGAGCACCCGAAGGGCGAGTTCGGTATCTACCTGATCTCGGATGGCGCGAACAAGCCGTATCGCCTGAAAATTCGGGCGCCGGGCTACGCGCACCTGTCCACGCTCGACGAAATGGCGCGCGGTCACATGATCGCCGACGCTGTGACGATCATCGGTACGCAGGACATCGTGTTCGGCGAAGTCGATCGCTAGGACGTATTCATCAGCGCGTGCCTTCAGATTGCACCGAAGCGCGCGTCAAGCAAAGGAACGCCGGGTCTGTCGCAACATGCAACGCGCGACGGGTTTTCGTTCGGTAGGAATTGAAAGAGTCGTGTCTGAAAATGATCTCAGCTGAAGGCCTGAAAGAAATCGATCGTGCGATCGCGAAGTATCCCGCCGATCAGAAACAGTCCGCCGTGATGTCGGCGCTGGCTACTGCTCAGGAAGAGCATGGCTGGCTGTCGCCCGAACTCATGCAGTTCGTCGCGGACTATCTCGGCATGCCGGCGGTCGCCGTGCAGGAGGTGGCTACCTTCTACACGATGTATGAGACCTCGCCGGTCGGCAAATACAAGATCACGCTCTGCACGAACCTGCCGTGCCAGCTCGGCCCGGACGGCGGCTCAGACAGCGCCGCTGAATATCTGAAGCAGAAGCTCGGCATCGACTTCGGCGAAACCACGGCTGACGGCAAGTTCACCTTGAAAGAAGGTGAGTGCATGGGCTCGTGCGGCGATGCGCCGGTGATGCTGGTGAACAACCATCGCATGTGCAGCTTCATGAGCCGCGCGAAGATCGACCAGCTGCTCGAGGAACTTTCGAAATGACGTCTTTACACGATCGTCACATCAAACCGCTGATTCTCGCCGGCCTGAACGGCGACAACTGGCATCTCGAAGACTATGTGGCGCGCGGCGGTTACGCCCAGCTGCGCCGCATTCTGGAAGAAAAGATTCCGCCCGAGCAGGTGATCGCTGACGTCAAGGCGTCGGGTCTGCGCGGCCGTGGCGGTGCTGGCTTCCCGACCGGTCTGAAGTGGAGCTTCATGCCGCGTCAATTCCCGGGGCAAAAGTACCTCGTCTGCAATTCGGACGAAGGCGAACCGGGCACGTTCAAAGACCGCGACATCTTGCGTTTCAATCCGCACTCGCTGATTGAAGGCATGGCCATCGGCGCATACGCGATGGGCATCACGGTCGGCTACAACTATATCCACGGCGAAATCTGGGAAGTCTACAAGCTCTTCGAAGAAGCGCTGGAAGAAGCCCGTCGCGCCGGATTCCTTGGCGACAACATCATGGGTTCGGGCTTCTCGTTCGAACTGCATGCGCATCACGGTTACGGCGCCTACATTTGCGGCGAAGAGACAGCGCTGCTCGAATCGCTCGAGGGCAAAAAAGGCCAGCCGCGCTTCAAGCCCCCGTTCCCGGCGAGCTTCGGCGTGTACGGCAAGCCGACCACGATCAACAACACCGAGACGTTCGCTGCGGTGCCGTTCCTGCTCGCGATCGGTCCGCAGAATTACCTCGAAATCGGCAAGCCGAATAACGGCGGCACGAAGATTTTCTCGGTTGCAGGCGACGTCGAGCGTCCGGGCAACTATGAAGTCCCGCTCGGCACGCCGTTCGCCACGTTGATGGAACTGGCTGGCGGCATGCGCGGCGGCAAGAAGATCAAGGCCGTGATTCCTGGCGGCTCGTCGGCGCCGGTGATTCCGGGCGACATCATGATGCAGACCGACATGGACTACGACTCGATCGCCAAGGCTGGCTCGATGCTCGGCTCCGGTGCGGTCATCGTGATGGACGAGACGCGTTGCATGGTGCGTTCGCTGCTGCGTCTGTCGTACTTCTATTACGAAGAGTCGTGCGGTCAGTGCACGCCGTGCCGCGAAGGCACCGGCTGGCTGTATCGCGTCGTGCATCGTATCGAACACGGGCTCGGCCGTCCGGAAGATCTGGATCTGCTGAACTCGGTTGCTGAGAACATCATGGGCCGCACGATTTGCGCGCTCGGCGATGCAGCGGCCATGCCGGTTCGCGGCATGCTCAAGCACTACTGGGACGAATTCGAATACCACGTCGCCCACAAGCATTGCCTCGTCGGCGGTCACGCCGGTGCGGCAGCGGCGTCAGAAACAGTGGCTGCCTAAGTACGCGAAATAGCGCACCAGAACACGTCATCCGCGGGATTCATCGCCTGAAACGGGCGCTGAACAGGGCGAACGATTGAGCGGTAACAGGTTAAGGAAGATTGACCATCATGGTTGAACTTGAAATAGACGGCAAGAAAGTAGAGGTGCCTGAAGGCAGCATGGTGATCCAGGCTGCGCATAAGGTCGACACGTACATTCCTCACTTCTGCTATCACAAGAAGCTGTCGATTGCGGCCAACTGCCGGATGTGTCTGGTCGATGTCGAAAAGATGCCGAAGGCCGTGCCCGCATGCGCCACGCCGGTGTCGGCAGGCATGATCGTGCGCACCAAGTCGGACAAGGCTGTGAAAGGCCAGCAAGCCGTGATGGAATTCCTGCTGATCAACCACCCGCTGGATTGCCCGATCTGCGATCAGGGTGGCGAGTGTCAGCTGCAGGATCTGGCGGTTGGTTACGGCAAGTCGTCGTCACGCTATAGCGAAGAAAAGCGCGTCGTGTTCCACAAAAACGTCGGTCCGCTGATCTCGATGGAAGAAATGTCGCGTTGCATTCACTGCACGCGTTGCGTCCGCTTCGGCCAGGAAGTTGCCGGCGTGATGGAACTCGGCATGCTGGGCCGCGGCGAGCACTCGGAAATCACGTCGTTCGTCGGCAAGACGGTCGACTCCGAACTGTCGGGCAACATGATCGATCTGTGCCCGGTGGGCGCGCTGACCAGCAAGCCGTTCCGCTACAGCGCCCGCACATGGGAACTGTCGCGCCGCAAGTCGGTGAGCCCGCACGATTCCGTCGGCGCAAACCTTGTGGTGCAAGTGAAGAACAATCGCGTGATGCGTGTTCTGCCGTTCGAAAACGAATCCATCAACGAATGCTGGATTTCGGACAAGGACCGCTTCTCGTACGAAGGTCTGAACAGCCCCGAACGTCTCACGCAGCCGATGCTCAAGCAAGGTGGCAAGTGGGTCGAGACCGACTGGCAATCCGCGCTTGAATACGTGGTCAAGGGTCTGAAGGGCATCAAGGGCGACCACGGCGCGAACGCGCTGGCCGCACTCGGCAGCGCCCACAGCACCGTTGAAGAACTGTTCCTGCTGAAGCAGCTGGCCCAGGCGGTCGGCACGCCTAACGTCGACTTCCGTCTGCGTCAGTCGGATTTCTCCGCGCCAGTGAACGGTTCGCCGTGGCTCGGTACGGCGATCGCCGATCTCTCGAACCTCGACGCCGCATTGGTGATCGGTTCGGATCTGCGCCGCGATCATCCGCTGTTTGCCGCGCGTCTGCGTCAAGCCGCCAAGAGCGGCACGAAGCTGACGTTGGTGCAGGCCACCAACGACGATGCGCTGATTCCGCAAGCGCAACGCGTGGTTGCCGCGCCGTCGGCATGGCTCGACGCACTGGCTGGTATCGCGGGCGCGGTGTCGGAAGCAAACGGCGTTGCACTGCCGGAATCCTTCGCCGGAACGCAGCCGACGGACGCCAACAAACAGATCGCGAAGTCGCTCGCCACCGGCGAACAGCGTGTGGTGTTGCTCGGCAACGGCGCGGTCCGTCATCCGGAGTTCGCGGCGATTCACGCCGCGGCGCAATGGATTGCAGACGCGACCGGCGCAACGTTGGGTTTCCTCACGGAAGCGGCCAACACGGTCGGCGCGCATCTCGTGAACGCATTGCCGGGCGAGGGTGGTTTGAACGCTCGCGAAGTGTTCGAGCAACCGCGCAAGGGTTATGTGTTGCTGAACGTCGAACCGGAATTCGACACGGCCAATCCGGCGCAGGCTTTGGCCGCGCTGAAGCAGGCTGAAATGGTCGTCGTGATGTCGCCGTTCCAGATGGGCGCTGAATACGCTGACGTCCTGCTGCCGATCGCACCGTTCACGGAAACGGCCGGCACGTTCGTCAACGCCGAAGGTACCGTGCAGACGTTCAACGGCGTCGTGCGCCCGCTCGGCGACACGCGTCCGGCATGGAAGGTCTTGCGCGTCCTCGGCAGCCTGCTCGGCGTGCCGGGCTTCGAATTCGACACCTCGGAAGAAGTGCGCACGGCCGCTC
This sequence comes from Paraburkholderia sp. SECH2, assembly GCF_030464795.1. Lineage (NCBI taxonomy): Bacteria > Pseudomonadati > Pseudomonadota > Betaproteobacteria > Burkholderiales > Burkholderiaceae > Paraburkholderia > Paraburkholderia sp. SECH2. The sequence continues at coordinate 31,781 of NZ_JALPRH010000010.1, read as the reverse complement.
TTGGCGATGGCGAGATCAAGTCGCGCCTGTCGAACAAGACGGGCGCCACGGTTGCACGCGGCAAGGCAGCGAAGGCAGCAGAAGGCAAGTTCGAGCGTATCGCCGATGTGCCGATCTACCACGCGGACTCGCTGGTACGTCGTGCCGAATCGCTGCATCTGACGGCGGCGGCGCGCGCAGCGAATTCGGCCGGTCTGCCGGCTGCGCTGTTCGACAAACTGGGTTTGAAGGAAGGCGACGCAGTGCGCGTGCGCCAGGGCGAGCAATCGGTGCAGTTGCCGGCCGTGCGCGACGCAAATCTTGCGGAGACGGTCGTCCGCGTATCGGCGGCTACGCCTGCCGGTGCAGCGCTGGGCAGCCTGTTCGGTGAACTGGTGGTGGAGAAGGCGTAAATGAGCTTGTTCGATACGATCAACTCGGGCGGCACCCAGCTTCTCGGTGTGGCATGGCCCACGGTGTGGGCACTGGTGCGCATCCTGGTGGTGGCCGTCGTGATCCTGCTGTGCGTGGCTTACCTGATTCTGTGGGAGCGCAAGCTGATCGGCTGGATGCACGTGCGTCTCGGTCCGAACCGCGTGGGCCCGGCAGGTTTGCTGCAGCCAATCGCCGACGTGCTGAAGCTGTTGCTGAAAGAAGTGATTCAGCCGGCTCAGGCGAGCCGCTGGATCTACATGATCGCGCCGATCATGGTGGTGGTGCCAGCCTTCGCGGTCTGGGCGGTGATTCCGTTCCAGGCAGGCGCGGTTCTCGGCGACATCAATGCAGGTCTGCTTTACGCGATGGCGATCTCGTCGGTCGGCGTGTACGGCGTGATTCTGGCGGGCTGGGCGTCGAACTCGAAATACGCGTTCCTCGGCGCCATGCGCGCGGCCGCTCAAATGGTCTCGTACGAAATTTCGATGGGCTTCGCGCTCGTCGTCGTGCTGATGACGGCGGGCAGTCTGAATCTGTCGGAGATCGTCGGTTCACAGGAACGCGGCATTTTCGCCAGCTACGGCCTGAACTTCCTGTCGTGGAACTGGCTGCCGCTCCTGCCGATGTTTGTCGTGTACTTCATCTCGGGCATCGCCGAAACGAACCGTCACCCGTTCGACGTGGTGGAAGGTGAGTCGGAAATCGTCGCGGGCCACATGATCGATTACTCGGGGATGGCGTTCGCGCTGTTCTTCCTCGCCGAGTACATCAACATGATCGTGATCTCGGCATTGGCTGCAACACTGTTCCTCGGCGGTTGGAGCGCACCGTTCGGCTTCCTGTCGTTTGTCCCGGGCATCGTATGGCTCGTCGCCAAGGTTTTCTTCCTGCTGTCGGTATTCATCTGGGCGCGTGCCACGTTCCCGCGCTATCGCTACGACCAGATCATGCGTCTGGGCTGGAAAATTTTCATTCCGGTTTGCGTGGTGTGGCTCATCGTGGTCGGCTTCTGGATCATGTCGCCGTTGAATATCTGGAAATAAAGGGCGGATGAACCCATGACCGCAATCCAAAACTTTTTCAAGACCTTCTTCCTGACGGAACTGCTCAAAGGCCTCGCGCTGACCGGACGTTACACGTTCCAGCGCAAGGTGACCGTGCAGTTCCCGGAAGAGAAGACCCCGATTTCGCCGCGTTTCCGGGGCCTGCACGCGCTGCGCCGCTATGAAAACGGCGAAGAACGCTGCATCGCCTGCAAGCTGTGCGAAGCGGTGTGCCCGGCACTCGCTATCACGATCGAATCGGAAACCCGTGCGGATAACACGCGCCGCACGACGCGTTACGACATCGACCTGACCAAGTGCATCTTCTGCGGTTTCTGTGAAGAGAGCTGCCCGGTCGATTCGATCGTCGAGACGCACATTCTCGAATATCACGGCGAAAAGCGCGGCGATCTGTATTTCACGAAAGACATGCTGCTGGCGGTGGGCGATCGCTACGAAGCGGAGATCGCTGCGAGCAAGGCAGCCGACGCACCGTATCGTTGAAGCACTTCAGTTGAAGCGGTAATTGCGGCAAAAAGCGCGGCAGTAAATGCAGCAGTAAATGCAGCAGTAACACGGCCTGTTGTCGGGCCGAGCGCCGCGGCCTGAGCGCCGCGGCACGGCGCACCTGCGCGGATGTTCTGGCGGTTTCGGCCGCTTTACCCGCCACGTGCCAAAGAACAATGCCTGACGATGGCCTAACGATGAACCGGTAATCATGGAATTCACGACCGTACTGTTCTACATCTTCGCGCTGCTCCTGGTGGTTTCAGGGCTGAAGGTGATCACCTCGCGCAACCCGGTTTCGTCCGCACTGTTTCTGGTGCTGGCGTTCTTCAACGCAGCCGCGATCTGGATGCTGCTGCAGGCCGAGTTCCTCGCGATCCTGCTGGTGCTGGTGTATGTCGGCGCGGTGATGGTGCTGTTCCTGTTCGTCGTGATGATGCTGGACATCAACATCGACGTGCTGCGCAAAGACTTCAAACGCTTCGTGCCAATGGCCACGCTGGTGGGCGCAATCATCGTGATCGAGACCGCGCTGATCCTGTGGCACGGCTACGGCGCGACCGCCACGGCGCTGCGCGACACCACGGCTGCCGCGAACGGTATGGCCGACTGGTCGAACACGCGTCTGATCGGCAAGGTCATCTACACCGACTACATCTTCGCGTTCGAAGTCGCCGGCCTCGTGCTGCTGGTGGCGATCATCGCGGCGATTGCGCTGACCACGAGCCACAAGAAAGACAGCAAGCGCCAGAACGTCAGCGAGCAGGTCAAGGTGCGTGCCCAGGACCGTGTGCGTATCGTGAAGATGGCATCTGAAAAGACCGCGGCAACTGTCGCGGCAGAAGAAGCCGCCGCAGCGGCAGCCGCAGCGGCCGACTCGGCACCTGCTAAAAACAGCTGAGCGGACAGGAGATAGAAATCATGTTGACCCTTGCTCATTACCTTGTCCTTGGCGCGATCCTGTTTGCGATCAGCGTCGTGGGCATTTTCCTGAACCGCCGCAACGTCATCATCATCCTGATGGCGATCGAACTGATGCTGCTGGCGGTGAACACCAATTTCGTCGCGTTCTCGCATTACCTCGGCGACGTGCATGGTCAGATCTTCGTCTTCTTCGTGCTGACGGTTGCAGCAGCTGAAGCGGCGATCGGCCTCGCAATTCTGGTGACCCTGTTCCGTAGCCTCGACACGATCAATGTCGAGGACCTCGATCAGCTCAAAGGTTAATTTCAGGTAAAGCGGTTATGTCAACGACACTCAATGAAAACCTGCTGCTGGCGATCCCGCTGGCACCGCTGGCCGGCTCCCTGATTGCGGGGCTGTTTGGGAAAGCGGTAGGGCGAGCGGGCGCGCATTCGGTCACGATCCTCGGCGTCGCGATCTCCTTCATCCTTTCGGCTATCGTCTTTTTCCAGGTGATGGACGGCGCGAGTTTCAACGCGACGGTCTATGACTGGATGCAGATCGGCCAGACGAAGTTCGAGATCGGCTTCCTGGTCGACTCGCTGACGGCAATGATGATGTGCGTGGTGACCTTCGTGTCGCTCATGGTGCACATCTACACGATCGGCTACATGGCCGACGACGACGGCTACCAGCGCTTCTTCTCGTACATCTCGCTGTTCACGTTCTCGATGTTGATGCTCGTGATGAGCAACAACTTCCTGCAGCTGTTCTTCGGCTGGGAGGCGGTGGGTCTGGTGTCGTACCTGCTGATCGGCTTCTACTTCACGCGTCCGACGGCGATCTACGCGAACATGAAGGCGTTCATCGTGAACCGCATCGGCGACTTCGGGTTCCTGCTCGGTATCGGCCTGCTGTTCGCGTTCGCCGGTTCGATGAACTACGGCGACGTCTTCGCGAAGCGCACTGAACTTGCAGCCCTGAGCTTCCCGGGTACGGACTGGGGTCTGCTGACGGTCGCCTGCATTTGCCTCTTCATCGGCGCAATGGGTAAGTCGGCGCAGTTCCCGCTGCACGTCTGGCTGCCGGATTCGATGGAAGGCCCGACGCCGATCTCCGCACTGATTCACGCGGCAACCATGGTGACGGCCGGCATCTTCATGGTCACGCGCATGTCGCCGCTGTTCGAACTGTCGGATACGGCGCTGTCGTTTGTGATGGTGATCGGTGCGATCACGGCGCTGTTCATGGGCTTCCTCGGGATCGTCCAGAACGACATCAAGCGCGTGGTGGCTTACTCGACGCTCTCGCAGCTCGGTTACATGACGGTCGCACTCGGCGCATCGGCCTACTCGGTCGCCGTGTTCCACCTGATGACGCACGCGTTCTTCAAGGCGCTGCTGTTCCTCGGCGCGGGTTCCGTGATCATCGGCATGCACCACGATCAGGACATCCGCAACATGGGCGGCCTGCGCAAGTACATGCCGATCACGTGGATCACGTCGCTGGTCGGTTCGCTCGCGCTGATCGGCACGCCGTTCTTCTCCGGCTTCTACTCGAAAGACTCGATCATCGACGCAGTGAAGCTGTCGCATCTGCCGGGTTCGGGTTTCGCTTACTTCGCAGTGGTGGCGAGCGTGTTCGTCACCGCGCTGTACTCGTTCCGTATGTACTTCCTGGTGTTCCACGGCAAGGAGCGCTTCCGCGATCCGAAGCATCCGGAATCGCCGATGGGCATCGAAGCGGCAGCGCACGCGCATGACGGTCACGGCCATGACGCACACGGCCATGGCCATGGTCACGACGACCACGCGCATGAGCCGCATGAAACGCCGTGGGTGGTGTGGGTGCCGCTGGTGCTGCTGGCGATTCCGTCGGTGGTGATCGGTGCGATCGGTGTCGGTCCGATGCTGTTCGGCGACTTCTTCCAGCACGGCGTGGCGTTCGACAAGGTCATCTTCATCGGCGAAAACCATCCGGCGCTGCATGAGATGGCGGAAGAATTCCAGGGCTGGGCCTCGATGGGCCTGCACTCGGTTTCGGGTCTGCCGGTGTGGCTGGCACTCGCGGGTGTCGTGGTCGCGTGGTTCCTGTACCTGGTTCGTCCTGATCTGCCGGCTGTCATCAAGCGTGCGTTCGGTCCGATCTACACGCTGCTCGACAACAAGTACTACATGGACAAGATCAATGACGTCGTGTTTGCGCGGGGCGCGGTGGCAATTGGCCGTGGTCTCTGGAAGGAAGGCGACGTCGTGGTTATCGACGGCATCGTCAACGGCAGCGCACGCTTTATCGCCTGGTTTGCCGGCGTGATCCGCTTCCTCCAATCCGGCTACATCTACCACTACGCGTTTGCCATGATTATCGGCATGTTGGGGCTCCTGACCCTGTTTGTAACGCTCGGCGGCAAATAAGGCGAGGGACACTAATGCACGCTTATCCGATTCTCAGTATCGCGATCTGGTTACCGATCCTCGTAGGTCTACTGGTCCTGGCTATTGGTTCCGACCGGAACCCGGCTCCGGCGCGCTGGATTGCGCTGATCGGCTCGGTCGTCAGTTTCATCGTGACGATCCCGCTGATTACGGGTTTTGATTCGAGCACCGCCGATCTGCAGTTCGTCGAAAAGGCGAACTGGATCGAGCGCTTCAACATCACGTACCACCTGGGTGTCGACGGCATCTCGATGTGGTTCGTCGTGTTGACCGCATTGATTACGGTGATCGTCGTGATCGCCGCGTGGGAAGTCATCACGAAGAACGTGGCGCAGTACCTCGCTGCATTCCTGATCCTCTCCGGCATCATGGTCGGTGTGTTCAGTTCAGCGGACGGCATGCTGTTCTACGTGTTCTTCGAAGCGACGCTGATTCCGATGTACATCATCATCGGCGTGTGGGGTGGGGCGAACCGCGTGTATGCGGCGTTCAAGTTCTTCCTGTACACGCTGATGGGTTCGCTGTTGATGCTGGTTGCGTTGCTGTACCTGTACATCCAGACCGGCACGTTCGATCTGGCTACGTGGCAGAACGCGCAGATCGGCATGACCCCGCAGATATTGTTGTTTATCGCGTTCTTCATGGCCTTCGCCGTGAAGGTGCCGATGTGGCCGGTTCACACGTGGTTGCCTGACGCCCACGTGGAAGCGCCGACTGGTGGCTCGGTCGTGCTGGCCGCGATCATGCTGAAGCTGGGCGCCTACGGTTTCGTGCGCTTCTCGCTGCCGATCGCACCGGATGCAAGCCACTTCCTCGCGCCGGTCGTCATCACGCTGTCGCTGATCGCGGTGATCTACATCGGTCTGGTCGCGATGGTGCAGACCGACATGAAGAAACTGGTCGCGTATTCGTCGATCGCGCACATGGGTTTCGTGACGCTCGGCTTCTTCATCTTCAATCAGCTCGGCGTGGAAGGCGCGATCGTACAGATGATCTCGCACGGCTTCGTGTCGGGCGCGATGTTCCTGAGCATCGGTGTGTTGTACGACCGTATGCACTCGCGTCAGATCGCCGATTACGGCGGCGTCGTCAACGTGATGCCGAAGTTCGCGGCGTTCGTGATGCTGTTTTCGATGGCCAATTGCGGCTTGCCGGGTACTTCCGGTTTCGTCGGCGAGTTCATGGTGATTCTGGCTGCTGTCCAGTACAACTTCTGGATCGCAGGCGGTGCGGCTGTCACGCTGATTCTCGGCGCGGCCTACACGCTGTGGATGTACAAGCGCGTGTACTTCGGCGCGATCGCCAACGATCACGTGAGGGGTCTCGTCGACATCAACCGTCGCGAATTTTTCATGCTGGCAGTGCTCGCCGCACTGACGCTGTTCATGGGCCTGTATCCGAAGCCCTTTACCGATGTGATGCACGTATCCGTGGAAAACCTCCTCTCCCACGTCGCGCAGTCCAAACTGCCGTTGCCACAGTAATGCAGAGCGGAGGAATTTAAAGATCATGCAAAACGCCCCTATGACTGCCCTGTTGCCCGACGCACTGGTGATGCTCGCCGTTGTGGTCGCGTGGCTCAACGACACGTTCGTCGGCCAGGCCGGTCGCCGTACCACGTATTTCATCGCGTTCTTCTCGACGCTGATTGCCGGCATCTGGTTCGCGGTGAACGCGTTCGACCCGCAGGTTCACTACTTCTTCGGTCACATGTATGTGGTGGATTCGTTCGCCAGCGTGATGAAGGCGGTGGTGACGCTCGGCTATGCCGTGTCGATCGTTTATTCGCGCCGGTACCTCGAGGATCGCGGGTTGTTCCGCGGTGAGTTCTTCCTGTTGGGCATGTTCTCGTTGCTCGGTCAGCTCGTGATGATCTCGGGCAACAACTTCCTGACGCTGTACCTCGGTCTGGAATTGATGTCGCTGTCGCTGTACGGTGCGATCGCACTGCGCCGTGATGCGGCGCCTTCGAACGAAGCCGCAATGAAGTACTACGTGCTCGGCGCGCTGGCTTCCGGCTTCCTGCTGTACGGCATTTCCATGCTGTACGGTGCAACCGGTTCGCTCGACCTGAACGAAGTGTTCAAGGCGATCGGCACGAGCCACTACGATCCAAGCGTGCTGCTGTTCGGCGTGATCTTCATCGTGGCAGGCGTGGCGTTCAAGATGGGCGCGGTGCCGTTCCACATGTGGGTGCCTGACGTGTATCAAGGCGCTCCGACGGCCATGACGCTGATGGTCGGCGGCGGTCCGAAGGTGGCGGCATTCGCGTGGGGCCTGCGCTTCCTCGTGATGGGTCTGCTGCCGCTGGCGGTCGAATGGCAGGAAATGCTGGTGATCCTGGCAGCGCTATCGCTGATCGTCGGCAACATCACCGGTATCGTGCAACGCAACGTCAAGCGGATGCTTGCGTATTCGGCGATCTCGAACATGGGCTTCGTGCTGCTGGGCCTGCTGGCCGGCGTGGTCGACCACAAGACCACGGGCGCCGCCAACGCGTACGGCTCGGCGATGTACTACAGCATCGTCTACCTGATTACGACGATGGGCACCTTCGGCATCATCATGCTGCTGGCACGCCGCGATTTCGAAGCGGATACGCTCGAAGACTTCAAGGGTCTGAATCAACGCAGCCCGGTGTTTGCGTTCGTCATGATGGTGATGATGTTCTCGCTCGCCGGTATCCCGCCCGCGGTCGGCTTCTACGCCAAGCTCGCGGTGCTGCAGGCAACCATGAATGCCGGCTTGACTTGGCTGACCGTGCTGGCCGTGATCACTTCGTTGTTCGGTGCCTTCTACTACCTGCGTATCGTCAAGCTGATGTACTTCGACGAACCGCAAGACAAGTCGCCGATCCTCGCCGACACGAGCACGCGCGCTTTGCTGGCGCTAAACGGTGTTGCCGTGCTGGTGCTCGGTATCGTGCCGGATCCGCTGTTGAAGGCCTGCCTGCAGGCTATCCAGCACACGCTGCTGCTCTGATGTCGGCTGCGGGTTGGTTTATCGTGTTGTTGGCGCTGGTCGGCGCCAACCTGCCGTTCCTGAATCAGCGCCTCTTCGCCGCCGTGCCGTTGAAAGCGGTGAAGAAGAGCGCGTGGATCCGGATTGCCGAGTTGATCGTGCTGTATTTTGTGGTCGGTGCGCTCGGTTTCCTGCTGGAAGCGCGCGCGGGTAACCGCTTCGAACAGGGGTGGCAGTTCTACGCGATCACGTTCGCGCTGTTCGTCGTATTCGCATTTCCTGGCTTTACCTTCCAGTATCTCGTCAAACGTCGCTGACGGCGTCTCGCCGTCGCGCACCACGCTGTCCAGAGGTCGCATATGGCTGAACTTCCCGATCACGACGCTGCGCTCACCGAGACCTGTCTCGAGAGCAAAACGATCCATCAAGGGCCATTCCTCACGCTCAAGTGCGATACGGTCCGCTTGCCCGACGGTAAGAAGGCCACTCGCGAGTACGTTCAGCATCCAGGCGCCGTGATGGTGATTCCGCTATTCGACGACGGCCGCGTGTTGCTGGAAAGCCAGTATCGCTATCCGATGGGCAAGGTCATGGTCGAGTATCCTGCGGGCAAGCTCGATCCGAACGAAGGCGCGCTGGCCTGCGCGAAACGCGAGTTGCAGGAAGAGACCGGCTATACGGCGCGCGAGTATGTTTATCTGACGCGCATTCATCCGATCATTTCCTACTCGACCGAATTCATCGATATTTACCTGGCGCGCGGGCTCACTGCCGGCGAGCGCAAACTCGACGACGGCGAATTCCTCGAACTGTTCACGGCCAGCGTCACCGATATGCTGGAATGGGTACGCACGGGCAAGGTGACGGACGTGAAAACCATCATTGGCACGTTCTGGCTGGAAAAAGTTTTGGCGGGTACCTGGCCAATGGCCGCGCCGCAATAGCGCGCACGGTTCAGAACGCAAGAACGCTAAACGGGCGCGGCTCACACGCCGGTTAGAAAATCCGCAAAAAGCCCCTGTTGGTCTACGACCGGCAGGGGCTTTGTCATTGTGGGCACGATATTGACTCAATGCGTAACCCCCGTGTCTGAAAAACGGGCTCCAGTCCTATGCCATTTGACAGTCTCGCCCCGTAGCCGTTGTCACTCTAGTATCGACATCTGGCAACGAGGTTTGTTATCGCACTTATTTTGGATAACGAAGGGTGTGGGACATATTTGGTTATGACCGTGCTCGTATGGTTGTCACTTGACAACCATACGAGCACGGGCTAAATTGGAGGGCATAGATGGTTCGTGGAGTCCATTCAAAGAAAGAGGTCGAGGCCGCGCTGGTTTACGCTGAAAGAAACGGCTGGCGCGTGCAAGGCGGCGGCAAAGGTCACGCGTGGGGAAAGATTTACTGTCCGTACAACGACGCGGAATGCCGTTGCGGCGAGTTTTGCATCTCGAGTGTGTGGAGTACGCCAAAGAATCCCGGCAATCACGCAAAGCACCTCAGGCGCATTGTCGACAATTGCACGACACGTCGGCAGTAAAAGTGTTCGAAGGGCAAAGGCCCGCAGTTGAATGAAGGTAGGAGTAGCTTATGGAATATGTGTTCACCTTGAAGTACCGGCTCTCGGCCGAAGACTGCGATCTTGATGAGATCGTCGAACGACTGGGCGAAGCTGGATGCGATGACGCTACGATCGGCGTGGGGCAACCGGGGCGCATGGCACTCGTTTTTGCTCGCGAAGGCACGTCGGCGTTCGAAGCGCTCGTCAGCGCACTCAAAGATATCAAGCAGGCAGTGCCGTCTGCGCGCCTTGTCGAGGCGGGGCCGGATTTCGTCGGCCTGACGGATGTCGCTGAGGTCGCGGGCGTGTCACGGCAGAACATGCGTAAGCTGATGCTGAGCCACGCAATCGACTTTCCGCCGCCGGTTCACGAGGGCAGTGCGTCGGTGTGGCATCTGTCGGACATCCTGGGTTGGCTGACCGAGCGTGGCGGGTATGACATCAAGGCGGACGTATTCGATGTCGCGAAATCGGCCAAACAGATCAACCTTGCCAAAGAGGCGCGTGAAATCGAACCGCAACTTAACCGCCGGCTCGAATTTCTGGAGGCTTAAAAGGTGCGCAGCGGCCAGCTGCGCGAACCTATGAACTCCATACAACCAGCGTGCTTTTTTATTGACGGGTTCGGTGTGCCGCTCACCGATTGAGCGACCTTCGGCAGCCCACTGCGCAAAGCGTTAAAATCGCGCACCGCGTTCGATTTGTCAGCGACGCCTGGTGTCAACGCGCCGTCCGTAAAAATTTACGAACGACCGTTCACAAATTTCCATTTTGCGCTAAACTGGCACGCAAGCCCTGATTCCACATGAAGGTCCTCGATTTACAGTGTCCGCATGGCCATCGGTTCGAAGGCTGGTTTGCTTCGGCTGATGACTTCGAGTCGCAGCAGTCCCGCAAGCTCGTCGAATGTCCGATCTGCGGTGCGAACGAAGTGAGCCGTCTGCCGTCGGCGCCCCGACTGAATCTGTCGGGAGCGACCGAAGCGAAAGTCCCTGCGGATACGGGAGAAATGCAGGCGCGCGTCATGCGTGCCTTGCGCGAGGTACTGGAAAAGACTGAGAACGTGGGTGACCGCTTCGCCGAGGAAGCACGGCGCATTCACTACAACGAAGCGCCTGCACGCAATATTCGCGGTGTCACGACACCGGAAGACGCGAAAGCTTTGGTCGAAGAAGGCATCGAAGTGATGCCGTTGCCGGTCCCGGCTGCCTTGAAGGAACCGCTGCAATAGCGCAGTGGCTCACTGGCGGCGGGCGGTTGCGGCCAGGAGACACGACGCATGAATCTGGACTATTCCCCCGCTGACGACGCATTCCGCGCCGACATCCGCGCCTGGCTCGAAGCGAATCTGCCTCGCGAGCTGAGCGACAAAGTACTCAACCATAAGCGTCTGAACCGCGAAGACTTCGCGGATTGGCACAAGCTGCTCGGCACGCGCGGCTGGTCGGTCGTCGCGTGGCCGAAAGAATACGGCGGCCCGGGCTGGGACGCGACCCAACGGCATATCTGGGACGAAGAGTGCGCGCGTATCGGCGCGCCGTCCGTGCTGCCGTTCGGCGTCTCCATGGTGGCACCCGTGCTGATGAAGTACGGCAATGAGGCGCAGAAACGCCACTATTTGCCGCGCATTCTCGACGGCACGGACTGGTGGTGTCAGGGCTATTCCGAACCGGGCTCCGGTTCCGACCTGGCCTCGCTGCGCACCCGCGCCGAGCGCGTTGGCGATCACTACGTGGTCAACGGCCAGAAAACCTGGACCACGCTCGGCCAGTACGCCGACATGATGTTCTGCCTCGTGCGCACCGATAGCGGCGCGAAAAAACAGGAGGGCATCTCGTTCCTGCTGATCGACATGAAAACGCCCGGTATTACCGTGCGCCCGATCATCACGCTGGACGAAGAGCACGAAGTCAACGAAGTCTTTTTCGAAGACGTGAAAGTGCCGGTCGAGAATCTGGTCGGCGAAGAGAATCGTGGCTGGACCTACGCGAAGTACCTCCTCGGGCACGAGCGCACCGGCATTGCGCGCGTCGGGCAATCGAAGCGCGAACTGGTATTCCTGAAACGCCTCGCGCTGGATCAGAAGAAGAACGGCAAGCCGCTGCTGCAAGATCCTGTGTTCGCCGCGAAAGTCGCAAGCCTCGAGATCGAAATGATGGCGCTCGAAGTCACCGTGCAACGCGTGGTCGCCAATGAAACGGGCGGGCGTGGGCCGGGTCCGGAAGCCTCGATGCTCAAGATCAAGGGCACGGAAGTGCAGCAGGCGTTGACCGAACTGATGTTCGAAGCGGTCGGGCCGCTCGCCGCGCCATTCGACGTGCCGTTCCTTGAAGGCGAACGCGAACATAGCCTCGCCGGCGACGATGACGCCGCGCCGCTGGCCGCGTACTACTTCAACTTCCGCAAGACGTCGATTTACGGCGGCTCGAACGAAATTCAAAAGAACATCATCGCGCAGATGATTCTTGGACTCTGAGGAGCGGCGCATGGACTTCACTTTCAACGACGAACAACAGCAATTCGCTGACGCGCTGCGCCGCTACCTTGACAAGAGCTACGGGTTCGAGGCGCGCCAGGCGATCGTGCGAACGGAAGCCGGTGTGTCGGACGCGCACTGGACAGCTTTCACCGAACTGGGCTTGACTGCGTTGCCGGTGCCGGAAGCGCAGGGTGGCTTCAACGGCAGCCCGATCGACATGCTGGTGGTCATGCAGGAGCTCGGGCGCGCTCTGGTGGTCGAGCCGTACTGGGCGACCGCTGTGGGTATCGAGGCGCTGCGGCTGGCGGGCACCGGGCAGGGCGAAGACGCATCGCTGCTCGAACGTGCGGCCCAGGGCGAGATCAAGCTGGCAGTGGCATTTCACGAGCCGCACGCTCGCTACGATCTGTTCGAGGTCGACACGGTTGCGAACGGCCAAGACAATCAGCAGACGTTGACCGGCACGAAATCGGTTGTGCTGCACGGTGCGCAAGCGGATTACTGGATCGTGCCGGCTCGGCTGAATGGCGAGATCGCGCTTTTTGTCGTCGCCCGCGATGCGGCCGGCGTCAAAGTCACCGACTACCGCACAATCGACGGCCAGCGCGCCGCGACGCTCGAGTTCGATGGCACGCCTGCACGCCAGCTCGCCGGCAAACACTCGGGTGCCGCAGCGCTCGAGCACATTGCAGACTACGGCACGGTGTTGCTGTGCGCGGAAGCGGTCGGCGCGCTCGACGCACTGAACCATGCAACGGGCGAGTACACCAAGACGCGCCAGCAGTTCGGCCAGCCGATCGCACGTTTCCAGGCGCTACAGCATCGCATGGTCGAGATGTTGATTCACGCCGAGCAGGCGCGTTCGATCACTTATCTCGCGGCCGTGCGTTACACCAGCGCAGACGCCGACGAACGTCGCAGCGCCGTCTCCGCAGCGAAGACGCGGGTCGGGCAGGCCGCCCGTTTCGTCGGTCAGCAGGCGGTGCAGTTGCACGGCGGCATGGGCGTCACGAACGAGGTCGCCGCGGCGCATCTGTTCAAACGCCTTGCTATCATCGAAACCACATTGGGCGATGTCGATCACCATCTCGCGCGCTTCGCCGCGCTGCCCGGTTTTGTCTCGACCGAAGCCTGATCAGCCGGTCGAATCGGATAAGAAAGAGGTGTGCGATGGGTCTGAGTTACGAGGACATGGTAGTCGGCACGACTACAGAAATCGGCAAGCATACTTTCACGCGTGAAGAGATCGTCGAGTTCGCGGAGAAGTTCGATCCGCAGCCATTCCACGTGGACGACGCTGCAGCCGCAGCATCGCCGTTTCGCGGACTGGTCGCAAGCGGCTGGCATACCTGTTCGGTCATGATGGGCATGCTGGTGCGCAACGCGATCGCGGGTTCCACCTCGATGGGCTCGCCCGGTATCGACGAGATTCGCTGGCTGAAGCCGGTACGTGTCGGCGACACGATCACGATGATGAACGCGGTACTCGACAAACGTGTTTCGGAGAGTAAGCCGGATCGCGGCATCGTTTCGACGCAGTGGGAAGGCATCAACCAGCACGGCGAAACCGTGATTACGGTGCGTTCGAAAGGTTTGTTCGGACTGCGCAATCCGGGCGCCGCGTCATGACGGGCGGCAACGCGGTAGCCGCCGTAACGTTTGGAGACGCAGCGGCGTTGCGTGCGTTGATTGGCGCTGAGCCGCTCGTTAGCGACTGGCTGACGGTCGATCAGGCAAGCGTCGATCGTTTCGCTGAGGCCACCGGCGATCATCAGTGGATTCACGTCGACCCCGAACGGGCGCGGCGTGAGTCACCGTTTGGTGGGCCGGTCGCGCATGGGTTCATGACACTGTCGTTGATTCCGGCGTTGCTCGGCAAGACGGTGGCGCTTAAGCAGCGTATGGGCGTCAACTACGGATTGAATCGTGTGCGGTTCACGTCGCCGGTGCTGGTCGGCTCGCAGTTGCGCGCCCGGTTTGCGGTGGAATCCGTTACCGACGTCGACAACGGCGGTGTGCAGGTCGAGTGGAGTGTGACGCTGGAGCGGCAGGGCAGCGAGCGGCCGGTCTGCGTCGCGGAGTTCATTACGCGACACTATTTCTAACCGTTCACAGCCGACCGGGTGGCAAAAAAGCGCGAGTGGCAGTGATGCCGCCTCGCGCTTTTTTATTTCGATGCCTCAACAGATGGCAATGCCGCAGTCGTTGTCAGTGCGAACGAGCGCGCCGATGCTATGGATCGGCGGCACGACGACTACCGCTTCGCGTACTGCGTCGCGCCGAACAGCATCTCCTTAGCCTTGTCGTCCATGAGCGGCTTGCGGGCTGACGCCAGCACCTCGACACCGCGTACCACCGCCGGACGCGCGGCAATTTCTTCATGCCACCGCTTCACATTCGGGAGCGTATCCAGCTCGATGCCCTGGTTTTGCCACGAGCGCGTCCACGGAAATGCGGCGATGTCAGCGATCGTGTAGTCGTTGCCGGCCAGATATCGAGTCTTGCCGAGCTGCGAATCCATCACGCCATAGAGACGCCGCGTTTCGTTCGTGTAGCGATTGATTGCGTATTCGATCGGCTCCGGCGCGTAGATGCGGAAATGATGCGTTTGCCCAAGCATCGGACCGATGCCGCCCATCTGGAACATCAGCCACTGCAGGGTGGCATAGCGTGCGGCCGGATCAGTCGGCAGGAATTTGCCGGTTTTCTCCGCCAGATAAATCAGAATGGCACCCGATTCGAATAGCGCGAACGGCTTGCCGTCAGCGTCTTTAGGACCTTCGGAATCGGTGATTGCCGGAATCTTGTTGTTCGGGCTAATCGCGAGGAACTCGGGTTTGAACTGGTCGCCCGCGCCGATATCGACGCCGTGCGCCGTGTACGCGAGGCCCGTTTCCTCGAGCATGATGTGAACCTTATGGCCGTTCGGGGTTGCCCAGCTATAGACGTCGATCATCCTGGCTCCTTCGTTTCGTGAAAGCGGCGCCACAATGGGCGCCGCTGTTGACGAAAATTAGAGCATAGATCGGCCAATGCTGCTGGCGGTGAACCCGCGCGCGGTCGGCTGCCGCCCCGACCTCGATCTCAAACTCGCGTAATCGGCGTTTCCACTTGGGCCGCAGCACCCGCATCCATATAACGCGCCAGTTCGAGCTTTGCGATCGCGTTGCGGTGCACTTCGTCGGGGCCATCGGCGAAGCGCAACGTTCGCGCGTTGGCGTACGCATACGCCAACGGGAAATCGTCGCTGACGCCGCCACCGCCGTGCGCCTGAATCGCCCAGTCGATCACCTGGCATGCCATATTCGGCGCGACCACCTTGATCATGGCGATCTCGCCGCGCGCGCCCTTGTTGCCGACCGTGTCCATCATGTACGCGGTCTTCAACGTCAGCAGGCGCGCCTGTTCGATCATGCAGCGCGCTTCGGCCATGCGCTCCTGCGTGACGCCTTGTGCGGAAACCGGCTTGCCGAAAGCGACGCGTTGCATGGAACGTTTGGCCATGAGTTCGAGCGCGCGCTCGGCGAGACCGATCAGGCGCATGCAGTGGTGGATGCGGCCCGGTCCGAGGCGCCCTTGGGCGATTTCGAAGCCGCGCCCTTCGCCAAGCAGCATGTTGGTAGCCGGCACGCGCACGTTTTCGAGCGTGATTTCCATGTGGCCGTGTGGCGCGTCGTCATAGCCGAATACGGTGAGCGGGCGGTGCACGGTGATGCCTGTGGCATCGGCGGGAACGAGGATCATCGACTGCTGTGCATGACGCGGCGCCTCAGGATCGGTCTTGCCCATCACGATGTAGACCTTGCAGCGCGGGTCCCCCGCACCGGATGACCACCACTTGTGGCCATTGATCACGTAGGTGTCGCCATCGCGCACGATGCTCGTCTGGATATTGGTCGCGTCCGACGACGCCACCTCTGGCTCGGTCATCAGAAACGCCGAGCGGATCTGCCCTTGCAGCAGCGGTTCGAGCCATTCGCGCTTGTTGTCGTCGCTGCCGTAGCGCTCGATCGTTTCCATGTTGCCGGTGTCGGGCGCATTGCAGTTGAATACTTCCGGCGCCCAGGGCACACGACCCATGATCTCGCAGAGCGGTGCGTATTCAAGATTTGTCAGACCGGCGCCGCGTACCGATTCAGGCAGGAACAGGTTCCACAAACCCGCGTCGCGCGCTTTCTGTTTCAGTTGTTCGATCAGTTCGGTCGGCAGCCACGCGTTGCCGTTCTGACGGTTGCGCGCGATCTCGGCATAAAACGCCTGCTCATTCGGATAGATGTGCTCGTCGAAGAAGGCGAGCAGTTTCTCGCGCAGCGCCTGCACCTTCGGGGTGTAATCGAAATTCATGTATGACCTCGCGGATGACGAATGACGTTTGTTCAGGAACGCAATCTGGTGCGCCGATTTGCCTAACGTACTTTCTGTGCGTAGCGCCAGGCGAGTTCGGCCATCGGCTTCGCGCGACGGCCGGCATCGAGCGCCTGAGCGCTGGCCGCGGTGCCGTCGACTACACGCTTCATGATCCCTTGCAGGATCGCCGCGATGCGGAACATGTTGTACGCGAGATAGAAATTCCAGTCGCCGTGGATCTCGAAGCCGGTGCGCTTGCAATAGCGCTCGACGTACTGCGCTTCGTCGGGAATGCCGAGTGCCGCCCAGTCGAGGCCCGCAATGCCGCGGAATTGCGCCGGGTCGACGTGCCACGCCATGCAGTGATAGGCGAAATCGGCGAGCGGGTCGCCGAGCGTCGATAGTTCCCAGTCGAGTACGGCCAGTACGCGCGGCTCGGTGGGATGGAAGATCAGGTTGTCGAGCCGGTAGTCGCCATGCACGACCGAGGCGAGCTCGCCCGTTTCCGCCGGCATGTGTTGCGGCAGCCATTCGATCAGACGCCGCATTGCGTCGATCGGTTCGGTTTCTGATGCGACGTACTGTTTGCTCCAACGGCCGATCTGGCGTGCGAAGTAATTGCCCGGTTTGCCGTAGTCGGCAAGACCGATTGCCGTGACGTCGACGCTATGCAGCGCGGCGATCACGCGATTCATTTCGTCGTAAATCGCGGCGCGCTCAGCGGGTGTCATGCCGGGGAGAGACTGGTCCCACAGCACGCGGCCTTCGACGAACTCCATCACGTAGAACGCCCGGCCGATCACACTTTCGTCTTCGCACAAGGCGAGCATGTTCGCGACCGGCACGTCAGTGGCGGCGAGCCCATGCATCACGCGGTATTCGCGTTCGACAGCGTGCGCCGAGGGCAGTAACTTCGCGGCTGGCCCGGGCTTCGCGCGCATCACGTACGAGCGCGACGGCGTGACGAGTTTGAAGGTGGGGTTCGACTGGCCGCCGGCGAATTGCTCCAACGTGAGTGGCCCGGCAAAGCCGTCGACATGCTGGCTTAGCCACGCGGCGAGCGCGTCGCCGTCGAAACGTTGCCGCTCGTTGACCGGACGCGTGCCCTCGAAGGCCGAGTAATCCGGTTGCTGTTCTGGTTCGCCGGTCTGTGTGCCTTGCACCATGTGTCTCCTCCAGTTCGGGTTCAGCTACGCTTGTATTGAATGAATTGTGCGTAGAGCATTTCCATCGTGGTATTGCGAACGTCGCGATGGAGCGGCGACGGCGGTGAATAGTTGATCTCGCGCAGCACCCAGTCGCGTGGCTCGGCGCCGACGTCGAGCGCGTTGATGCAGCCGGTGGCCTGCGCCAGGTGGCCGAAGAAAGTACGGCCGCCGGCGGTGAGCGCGTGCGACAGAATCGCGCGATTTACGCCGCCGTGCAGTACCAGCAACACGGTGTCCCACGATGTGTCCTCGCGCAACGCCTCTACCGCGGGCAACACGCGGTCGAACAACGCGCCGATGGTTTCGCCGTCGAGAAAGCGTGTGCTTTCCGGCACGACACCATCGAACACGCCGAGAAATGCCGCTTCGATATCCTGCGGCGGAATGTTGCTGAGCTTGCCGCCGCGAATTTCCTGCCATGCCGGCTCGATGTCGAGTTCGATCTGCTGACCGGTCTCGGCCAATACGCGCTGCGCCGTTTCGACCGTGCGCGGCAAGCCGCTCACGATCACCCGATCGAACCGGACCTGCTGCTCGGCGAATACGCGGCCTGCCGCGCTGGCCTGTTCGCGGCCATTCGTATTCAACGGCACCGTTTCCGGATCGATCGCGCGGCCGCTGTCGTCGAAGTAGGTTACGTCGCCGTGACGCATCAGGAAGATGCGGCGGCGTTTGGGGAGTTGATAGTCAGGCATCGTCCCTTCGTTCGCTTATGTTTACTTGTAGACCGGAGCGCGTTTTTCGAGGAACGCTGAAATGCCTTCGAGACCGTCGCGATGGTGCAGTGAGGCGACGAAGCTGTCGCGTTCAGCGACCAGATGTTCAGCAAGCGGTTGTGCACCGGCCGCGCCGATGAGCCCTTTGATGCGCGCGACCGAATTCGGCGAAATCTTGCCGATCTCGTCGGCCCAGGCGACAGCGGTGTCGCGCACGGCGCCGGTCTTCGCTAGCTTGTTGACGACACCGAGATCGTAGAGACGCGAGGCGCCGATCGGTTTGCCTTCGATCAGCACTTCGGTTGCCAGTTGACGTGGCAGGGCTTGCGCGAGAAACCACGAGCCGCCGCCATCGGGCGTGAGACCGACGCGCGCATACGACATCACGAACTTGGCGTCTTCCGCGGCGACGATCAGATCGCACGCGAGTGCTAATGAAAATCCCGCGCCGGCAGCGGCGCCATCGACGGCGGCGATCACCGGCTTCGACGATAAACGCAGTGCCGAAATCCATTCGCCGAGCAGATCGATGCTTTCGGCCTGCACCGACGGATCTTTCGCGCGGTTTTCCAGCAGACGGTTCAGATTGCCGCCGGCACAAAAGAAGTTGTCGGCGCCGGTAATCACAACAGCGCGGATCGACGGATCGCGCTCCACCGATTCGAGCGCCTCGATGCCCGCGGCGTACATGTCCGGATGCAGCGCATTGCGTGCGCCGGGGTTCGACAGCGTGAGGACCAGCGTCGATTCGCTTTCGGTCGGGCGTGAGGTCAGCAGTTCGGCGCTCATTGTTGGGTCTCCGTTTGAGTGTCGGCAGCGTCGCGCTGCGTCAGCGACAGGCCAAGTTGCGCGCGCCGTGCAAGCCAGGGCGACGGACGATAGCGTGGATCGCCGAGCACGCTGAAGATATTGCGCAGGATGGTAAGGATCGTTTTCGAGCCGAGTGCATCGCCGAGTGCGAGCGGTCCGCGCGGGTAGCCGAGGCCTAGCGTCACTGCGAGGTCGATGTCGTCCGGCGTCGCGATCTGTTTTTGCGCGATGTCGCAGCCGATGTTGACGATGGTCGCCACGACGCGTTGCGCGACGAAGCCGGTCGAATCGCGAATCACGGTGACGGGAACGCCATCCGCGGCAAACAGTGCGTGCGCGGTTTCGCGTGCAGTGCGGCTGGTGGCGGGTGTTGTCATCAGCGTGCGGCGCTGCGCGGCGGCCAGCGGGAAGAGGGCGTCGATAGCGACAACGCGAGTTGCATCGAGGGCTTCGTCGACGGCGGCGGTAGTCGCGTCATGACCGAACGGTGTCACGACGATCAGCGAGTCCGCTGCGGGTGTAGCGCCTTCGTCGAGCTTTACGCCGGCCTTGGCGATGAGTTGCACGACGGCTTGATGCGCCTCCGGATAGCGCTTGCTGACCCACACGCTGTGCGGCAGCTCAGTGGGTGCGGGCGCTTCTGCGGGCACTTGCTGCTTGCCGTCTTCATAGCGATAGAAGCCTTCGCCCGTTTTGCGGCCGATTAATCCGCCCGCAAGCCGGGTGCCCGTGATCGGCGAGGGCGTGAAACGCGGTTCTTCATAGAACTGGTGATAGATCGATTCCATCACCGGATGCGATACATCGAGCGCGGTCAGGTCGAGCAGTTCGAACGGCCCGAGACGAAAGCCTGCCTGCTCACGCATGATGCGATCGATGTCGGCGAAACTCGCCACGCCTTCACCCGCTACGCGCAGGCCTTCGGTATTCATGCCGCGGCCGGCGTGATTGACGATGAAGCCGGGCATGTCTTTCGCACGCACTGGCGTGTGGCCCATGCGGCGCGCGAGTTCCATCAGCGCGTCGCCGACGGCGGGATCGCTGCGCAGGCCGTCGATCACTTCGACGACCTTCATCAACGGAACCGGATTGAAGAAGTGATAGCCGGCTACGCGCGACGGATTCGTGCAGCCCGCCGCGATCGCGGTAATCGACAACGACGACGTGTTCGACGCCAGCACGCATCGCCCGCTCACCACCGTTTCGAGTTCGCGAAAGAGCGCTTGCTTCACATCGAGCTTTTCGACGATCGCCTCGACGACCAGATCGCAATCGGCCAGATCGCCGATAACTTGCGCGCCGCTCACGTTCGCCAGTGCGGCGAGCGAGCGGGCCTGGTCGAGCTTGCCTTTGGCAGTCAATTTGGCGAAAGTCTCGGCAAGGTAGTCGCGCGCCGCACCGATTGCAGCAGGGTTCGTGTCGTACAGACGCACGGTGAGGCCCGCCAGCGCGGCAATCTGGGCGATGCCACGGCCCATTGCACCGGTTCCGACAATGCCGATAGTCTCGATGCTGAAATTGCGAGAGGTCATTGTGATGCTCGACTCCATGGTTATTTTAGAATAGCACGATCGTGCAATTTACTGGATGATTGATCGAAGGCCGCCGCGTTGATTTTGACGGGCGGTCTCAAACAACCCGAAGAAAGGAGACACCCGATGATCAAGCTGTGCGGTTTCGCGCTCTCTAACTATTACAACAAGGTGAAGTTCGTGCTCCTCGAACATGGCATTCCGTTCGAGGAAGTGTTCGTGCTGCCGAGCCAGGAAGAAACCATGCTCGAGCATTCTCCGCTCGGCAAGGTGCCCTATATCCAGACCGAACACGGCGATCTGTGCGAATCGCAAGGCATCGTCGAGTACCTGGCCGCGCGCTTTCCCGACAAGGCAATTTTCTCCGCGGACCCGTGGGAAGCGGCCAAGGAGCGCGAACTGATCATGTTCGTGGATGTGCATCTCGAACTGACCGCGCGCAATCTCTACAAGGAAGCATTCTTCGGTGGCACTGTGACTGACGCGACCAAGGGGCGCGTCGAGAAACTGCTCGCGCATCACATTGCCGGCTTCAAGCGGATCGCGAAGTTCGGGCCGTATCTGCGCGGCGAACGCTTCAGTGTCGCCGACGCAGCGGGTTTTGTGAGTTTGCCGCTGGTGGGCATGGCGACGCAGACCATCTACGGCCGCGATTTCCTGCTCGATGCTGGCGTGGACTGGAAAAGCTATGTAAAGGCGATCAATGCCCGGCCGGCCGCGCAGCGCGTGACCGACGATCGCAAGGCTTATATCGCGGCCTCGCGCCCGGCTTGAGGCGTGGCGGTGGCGTTGCGGTTGAAATGAACCCGGGCGTGCAACGCACGCATGGGCCGCTGCGCGCGATGGCGAGGAACGTGGGTTCGTTCGCAGCATCGCGCGGGGCGTCCTAGAGCCGCGCCAGCCGGTCGAGCGCCGTAGCGAGGGTGGCTTCCTGTTTGGCAAAGCAGAAGCGCACCACGCCCGATTCATGCGCCTCGTGATAGAACGCCGAAACGGGAATTGCCGCGACACCGATCTCGCCCGTCAGCCATTGCGCAAATTCGGCTTCGGGCAAATCGCTGATTGCCGAATAGTCGACGCACTGAAAGTAGGTGCCCGTGCAAGGCAGCAGCCTGAAGCGTGAATTCGCGAGGCCGGCGCGGAAGTAGTCGCGTTTCTTCTGATAAAACGCGGGGAGATCCAGATACGGCGCCGGATCCTTCATGTATTCCGCGAGGCCGACCTGCATCGGCGTGTTGACCGTGAATACGTTGAACTGGTGCACTTTCCGGAATTCAGCCGTGAGCGCGGCGGGCGCGGCCACGTAGCCGATCTTCCAGCCGGTGACGTGGTAGGTCTTGCCGAAGCTCGACACCACGAAACTGCGCTGCGCCAGTTCCGGATAACGCGCCACGCTCTCGTGCGGTGCGCCGTCGTACACCATGTGTTCGTAGACTTCGTCGGACAGAATCAGTACGTTGGTGCCACGCACGATTTCTTCGAGCTTGCGCATGTCTTCCGCGCGCCAGACCGTACCGGTCGGGTTATGCGGTGTGTTGATCAGCAGGAGCCGCGTTTTCGGCGTGATCGCGGCGGCGAGCTTGTCGAACGGGATTGCGTAGTCAGGTGCGTCGAGCGTGACGAATACCGGCTTGCCGCCGGCCAGTTCGATCGACGGCAGGTAGCTGTCGTAGGTCGGCTCGACCACGATCACTTCGTCGCCCGGATGCACGGTGCAGAGAATCGCGGTCAGCAGCGCCTGGGTGGCGCCTGCCGTCACGGTGATCTCGCTGGTGGCGTCGTAGCGGCGGCCGTACAGGTTCGCGATCTTGTCCGAAATCGCCTGACGCAGCGGCGCGGCGCCCGCCATCGGCGGGTATTGATTGTGGCCGTCGCGCATGGCGTTTGCGACCGCGTCGACAATGCGGGGGTCGCAGCCGAAGTCGGGAAAGCCCTGGCCGAGGTTCACTGCGCCTTTTTCGGCAGCGAGCGCGCTCATCACGGTGAAAATCGTCGTGCCGACGTCCGGCAGGCGGGACGGAAACGAGGGACTCATGGGCGTGTCGTGCGGTGCATTCATGGCGCTGTCCGGAGCGTGGTCGAGTGAGTTGGCGAAAGACGTCGTTCGAAAAGGACGAAGCCTGATTGTAGGGAATCGCGGCCCTGCGTGCGCGCAGTCGGCCCGACGTTGGCCATCCGGCCAGGGGTCATACCGATGCGGGCTCGTCCGCGATTGCCATACAGGCGCTAACGAACGGCGCCGGCTGCGCAATCTGGAAACCGAAGTCACGCGCAATCCGCTTGGCCAGTTTCAGCACCGCGCGGTCTTTCGACACCAGCCAGTCGGCCTGTGCGGCGTGCGCGAGTTCGAGGAATTTCTGGTCGTCGCGGTCTTTGCATTTCGGCAACGGCCTGGCATTTTCCGCGGGTGCAGCGGGTTCGACCAACTGCGCGAGGCGTGCAACGACGGCAAGCGCCGCCGCCTTGTCCACATTGCGATGCACGAATTGCGGGTAGTCGAGCACGTAGGTGAGTTCGGCGAGGCAGCGCGCGTCGATCAGCGCGGCGAGCGCGCCACTTTCGAGCGCGGCGCGAATCGGCCGCGTGTGCGGATCGTCGAACACGAGAATGTCGATCCACACATTGGAATCGAGGACGACGCGCAAAGCGCCGTGTGAGGCATGGGAACCGGGCATTCGTTACAATCTGGCTTTCGTCTTTGACCGCCAGGCACGGCGTGCCTGCAAGCCTCTATGATAATCGTTCTGTCGCCGGCGAAATCGCTCGACTACGAAACCCCTCCGCACGTCAAAAAGCACACGATCCCCGATTTCGTCGACGATGCGGCCGAATTGATCGGCGGATTGCGTCTTTTGTCGCCGCAGCAGATCGGTTCGCTGATGAGCATTTCCGACCAGCTCGCGCACCTCAATTTCCAACGGTACGCGCAATGGTCGCCCAGTTTCGGCACGCACAACGCCAAGCAGGCCGTGCTCGCGTTCAACGGCGATGTGTATGAAGGCTTCAATGCCAGGACGTTGTCGTCGGCCGATCTGGATTACGCGCAGAATCACGTGCGCGTGCTTTCCGGCCTGTACGGATTGCTGCGCCCACTTGATCTGCTGCAACCGTACCGCCTCGAAATGGGGACGCGCTTTGCCAATACGCGCGGCAAGGATCTGTACGCGTTCTGGGGCGAACGGATCACGCAGGCTTTGAACGCACAATTGAAGAAGCGCGCTGCCGCCTCGCGCGTGCTGGTCAACTGCGCGTCGGGTGAGTACTTCAAGTCGGTCAAACCCAAGGTGCTCGAAGCGCCGATCATCACGCCGGTGTTCGAAGACTGGAAGGGCGGCCGCTACAAGATCATCAGTTTTCACGCAAAGCGCGCGCGCGGCCTGATGGCGCGCTACGCGGTCGAAAACCGTCTCGACAAGCCCGAGCAACTGAAGTCCTTCAACGTCGAAGGCTATGCGTTCGACGCCGAAGCCTCGAACGATTCCACCTACGTATTCCGCCGCCGCATCGCTGACTGAGCGATTGCCGCGCACACAAGCAGGGAAGAACATCATGACGTTATCGATTACGAGCAACTTCGACGCGGGCGCGATCGAAGTGCTGGCCTGTGAAGACGCCGGCAACATCCGTTTGCGCGTGCGGCCCGACAGTCACGCCGAGTTCGCGCAATGGTTTTACTTCCGGTTGTCCGGCGCGGCCGGCGAGCGCTGCGTAATGACCTTCGAAAATGCTGCAGCGTGCGCGTTCGCCGAAGGCTGGCGCGACTACCAGGCGGTAGCAAGCTATGACCGCGTGAACTGGTTCCGCGTGCCGACTTCCTACGACGGCCGCGTGTTGACGATCGACCACACGCCGGATTTCGACCGTATTTACTACGCTTATTTCGAGCCGTATAGCGAGGAACGTCACTCGGAGTTTCTCGGCGCGATTCAGCAGATGCCGCAGGCCACGCTCACGGAGTTGGGCAAGACCGTCGAAGGCCGGCCGATGTCGCTGCTGACGCTTGGCACGCCGCAAACCGGCGACACACCCAAGAAGAAGATCTGGCTGATCGCGCGTCAGCATCCTGGCGAGACGATGGCCGAATGGTTTATCGAAGGTCTCGTCAAGCGTCTCGCGGGTTGGGGCGATTGGGCGGGCGATCCGGTGGCGCGCAAGCTTTACGACCACGCAGTGTTCTACATCGTGCCGAACATGAATCCGGACGGCAGCGTGCACGGCAATCTGCGCACCAACGCGACGGGCGCGAACCTGAACCGCGAATGGATGGAGCCGGACGCAGCGCGCAGTCCCGAGGTGCTCGTGGTGCGTGATGCGATTCACGCGACCGGTTGTGACCTCTTTTTCGATATCCACGGCGACGAGGCGCTGCCGTATGTGTTCGTGGCCGGCTCCGAAATGCTGCCGGGTTTCACCGAGCGGCAGGGCGAGGAGCAGAAAGCGTTCATCGAAGCATTCAAGCATGCGAGCCCGGATTTCCAGGACAAGTACGGCTACGCCGCGAGCAAGTATCGTGAGGACGCGCTCAAGCTGGCTTCGAAGTACATCGGAAACGAATTCGGCTGCCTGTCGTTGACGCTGGAGATGCCGTTCAAGGACAACGCCAATCTGCCGGATGAGCGGGTGGGTTGGAACGGTGAACGTAGCGCGTCGCTGGGCGCCGCCATGCTGCAGGCTATTTTGCGACACGTGGAGACGTTCGCGTAACTGGACGCCGCATAGAGAAACGGGGCACACACTCTGGAAGTGTGTGCCCCGTTTTTTTGCTGGGTGCGAGCCCGGTCAGTAGTGCGGACTCGTTGACGCGGCCTTCGCTCTTGTCCGCTATTGAGTCTTCTTCGCTGGGGACTTCTTCGCAGTCGTTTTACCCGAAGACTTGCTGGAAGTTGCTCGCGAAGATTTTCCCGAGCTTGCCTTCGAGGACTTGCCGGTCGCTTTCTTCGTAGTTTTGCCGCCGGCGGAGTGCTTGCCCTTCACATTCTTGTGCTTGCCCGAGGACACTCGCGATCCCGTTGACCCGGTGCTGTGCGCACGGGCCGGCGGTACCGGATCGTTCCAACTGAACGCCAGCATCTGGGCGCCCACATAGCCGCAACGGAATTTGAGATCGGCTGGATCTCCACCGCCGCTCTGGCGGATACCGAGACCCTCGACGGTAACGATGTTGTCCACCTTGACGCGCTGCTTGCCCTCGTCGAACGAATCGTTCCAGGGCGTGACCGCGGCATGCGCGCTATCGAAGGAGCTGGGTGGAAATTCGACATGGTCGAAGGCGGTCGATGTGCTCGCAACAAAATTGCCATGGGCAGCGCAGTCCGCGACTAGCGGGTCCGCATGCATGTCATTGACAAATTTGTTGACGAGATCGTTGTGCTGTTCGAGTTGATCGGCGTATGCGGGAGCAGAGCAAATGAGCGAGAGACTCGCTGCAAATGTTGCTAACCGGCCGACCAACCGCAGCAATCGGCGCGGTACGTTGGTGCGATCCATCTAGTTCGTTAGACGCTAATAAGACATGAGGCACGTAAGATGCCTGGCGAGAGGGATGAGTTCAATCCTGACACAAATATTTTGTCCTGTCGTGGTGCGTGGACTCAGGCGCTTTATGTGCCGGGATGGCTGATTGCCGTCGATACGTGCTCGATGCCGCGCTCGTGTCAGGTGCGTGGTCCGCCCAAGCGATACCGACGCACATCATAAGTGGTAACCCACGCCGGGCGGTAGACCGCGATCAACGCCGTCGACATGCCCGTGAACCAGGCTTCGCCAGTGGCGAGCAGAAGCACGCTGAACGCGTAGCCGACCGGCACCACGGTCATCGAACCGTCTGCGAGTGTGATGTGAACGCCGAGCGCCGCGGCCGCGGTAAGCGACACGGCAATGGCGGGTGAAACAAAACCCTGGCCGAAGATGAACATGAAGAGGTTGCGCGGCAGCCAGGCGATGCTGGCGCGCTGGATGAGGGTGGAGATACCGACAGGCAACGCACCGAACACGAGGAAGGTCAGCGCAATACCCTGCCAGGGGGCGTCGAAGACGACAGCGGCGAGACCGGTGACGATCGCCATTGCGATCAGCGCCAGCGCCCAATCGAATAATGTGACGACCAGCGTGGCGCCGAGCAGATGCATGACAGTACCGTCGTCGAGCCACGCGTTGCTCGCCCACAGCACGGACACCGCAACGATGATTGCGAGCCAGACATGCTGGAGTGTGCCGTCTTGAAGTCGTTTGAAAGGATTTTTCCACAGCGCGAGCGCGACCACTATCGCAGTGGCGATCCAGCCACCGACAGCGACCCAGAACGGAAGCGGTGTGTAGAGGAAACCCATGTATTCCATATTACTCGTTGGACGAGAAAAGGTGTGAGCGGATTCCATGCCAGCCGGCGCGAACGCTGTGAGAAAACGCGCGTTTCGATTCTGGCGCGCGCGCCGGCTGACGTTATGCCGAACCCTGCGTGACCTGTTCCGCCGTCAATTCGGCGGGCGCATCGCCGTACGGCGTGGTCGGTTCGGCCGCCATTGGCAGCGCGTCGGCCGTGTCGTTCGCGGGCAACGGATACTGGAAGCGCCGCAGGGTGCGGCGCCGCAATGGCACGACTCCGGCTTGCCCCATTACCGGACGAACCTGACCTCCTCCATCGTTGCGCAGTACTTGCAAATGAGCCGACAGCCAGCCGTTGTACAGCGCGACTGCGGCGGCGCGATTAGGCGCTCCGAGTTGCTGAAATATGCTGGTCAGATGGATCTTGACGGTGCCTTCACTGATGCCGAGCGTGCGCGCGATCATCTTGTTAGTGCTGCCCATGTGGACGCAGCGCATGATCTGCTCCTGGCGGGGCGACAGGCCGTTGGAAAGTTTGGCCCGGCGCGGTGGTGGACTCTTTTCATCGAACGGTCGGATGGTGGCATCCGGCGGTAGCGGAGGATTGAGCGCCAACGCGCCGGGCGGCACATAGTGACCGCCCAGCAGAACCATCTCGAAAGCGCGCACGATCAGGCATGGGTCGGTTTCGCGCGGAATCACGCCGAGCACACCTTCGTCCATGAGGTCCCGTACGACAGTTGGAGAGACCTTGTCGGTCAGCACTGCAATGCGCAGGTCCGGGTAGTGGCTGAGCAGATGACGGGTGTCGTCAACCGACATCCAGTCCTGCCAGTCGATCACGAGCAGGTCGGGCAGCAGACGCTTGAGCGTACGCTCAACCTGACGCCAATCCTGTGCTTCGTTAAAGCGCGCTAGCCGGTCGATTTGCCGCAGCAGTGCTTTGAGTCCATCGCGTCGTTCCGCGTCTGTGTTGAGTATTGAGAATCGCATGCCGTGTCTCCAGATGAATCGGGCGAAGTGGCGCGATGCGCGCGGGCCGGCGAAGGTGCCGGGCGCATTGCGATGCACCACCGGCACTATGATGACAAATTCCCTTCGGTTTGACCCCCTGTCCAAAAGGCATAGGAGGAATGACATAAAAAAAGCCCCGCGCGTGGCGGGGCTTTTTGATGTCGACTGCGGCGCAATGACGCCGACGCTGGCGGCTCAGTGGAAATGCGGTTGCGCGGGCTCCGCGTCCTCCGGCATTTCGGCGTGGACGATTTCGCCGAGCGGGTCCGCATAGAGCGGCACACCGCAGTCATCGCAATATTCCGGCTCGAAGCGGCCCGAGTGGCGGCGCACGTCTGTCACGCCGGTTTCCTTGAGCAATGCGACGATTTCTTCGAGCGGGTCATCCGACGCAGCAGTCTCTTGCGGTTCTTCATCGATGCCGGGCTCACCGTTCTCGCGGCCGTAAAGCGGCCATACAACGCCGTAGATCACATCATTGCTGCCGCGGCGTGTGAAGCCGACGCGGTATTCGTCGATACGGCGCTCGCCGAAGCCTGCGACAACCGCGCGCAATTCCTGTGGCGCCGCGCCGATTGTGTCGAACAGGTAGCGCACGGCAGTGCGTACCGTATGCGGGCGCACGCGTTCGTCGGCGTCGCGGCAGGCCGAATAATAGGCATCCGGCAGCAGACACTCGAACTCACATCCGGGCAGCACCAGCGAAAGATTGGCGCCCCCTTGCGTTGCCCATTGTTCAAGACATTGACCACGCTCAATCCGGCTGCCGTTTTCTTCTTCCTGCCAGCGAAACGCCGGCTCGCCCACCGGCGCCGCGACCACAGCCAGCAGAAAGCGCGGGTCGGCCAGGATGGGCGATGTTTCCGGCAGTTCGCCGAAATTGAGTTTGACGTTGCCACCCGCCATGGCTGCTTGAGCGAGTTGCTGGGCGATACGCCAGGTCTCGACGTGGTGACGCGGCAGCTGGTCGATGCTGTACAGGAACGGCACCATGGCCACACGCGTATTGGCCGCGAGCACGTGCGCCTGCAGGTGCGCGCGCAGCGCGTCGGCCGCGTCCACTTTGAGCGGGCCGGAAGGAATCATGTAGCGAGTCCAGGCCAGCACGGGCGCGGCAATCAGCAGCGCTTCATAAGGAGCGCCCTCATGGTCGATGATGAACGACTCGCTGTGCGTTTCCGCCATGTCGGCGAGTGCGCCGTAAGCATCGGGATGATTCTGCTGCAGATGATCGAGTGCGGCGTCCAGCGTAGTCTGGTTGGCGTTACGGACGATCTTGGTCAGCAGCGCATCGAGCTTCGCTTCCCAGAAGCGGTCTTCGGTGCGGCTGCCCGACGCGAAAAGCGCGAGCGAGAGACCGACAAGCTTGTCGGCATCGGGGGGGAGACGTTTGGCGATTCGCGAGCGCATAAATCCGGAAATTGGGAGGCACAGAACCTTATATTCTAGTCTTTTCTATGCCGCCATATTATTTGCCTGACTATGCCGGATGGATTGGGACGTTTCCACATTAAAAATAAGCCCGTTGCAGGGGGCGCCGGATGCGTTGCGCGGCGTCCTGGCCGGATGATATAAGACATGCCCAGGGGCGCGGCCCACTTCTATACTGACCACCGTCGGTCGGCGCCTGGCAAGCGTATGTCTATTCGTCGCTGTGGTCTGGCACAACAGGAGATTCATAGTGAAATCGGACCAACTGATTGAACGTCTCGCCGCAGTGTTCGCGTTGATCATATTGGTAGGTGGCTCCCTGCTGGTGCTTGCGCCTTTTACGACCGCGCTGTTGTGGGGCGCCATTCTCAGTTATAGCTCGTGGGGCTTGTACCGGCGGCTCACTGCGGCAGTCGGTGGGCGCCGAAAGCTCGCCGCGACGTTGATCGTGCTCATCATCCTGATTGTGGTGCTCGGTCCGTTCGTCTATGCGGGCTTTGCCTTTGGCGCGCACGTTCACGACATCGTCGCGTTGGTACAAAGGCTCTTCGAGGCTGGCTTGCCGGATTTGCCGCCGTGGGTCGGACGAATCCCGCTGGTTGGCTCGAACATCGAGACGTTCTGGGCGAATGTAACGAGTAGCAACTCTGAACTGATCGCGCAAATGCGTGCGCTGGCGGCGCCGGCCGGCAAGTGGATTCTGGCGGCTGCGATTGCCGTTACGCATGGTTTGGGTTTGCTCGCGCTGAGCATCGTGCTCGCGTTCTTCTTCTACACCGGAGGGGAGGGCGCGGCGGCCTGGTTGAGGGCGGGCATGCGCCGCATCGCCGGCGAACGCGCTGATTACTTGCTGGCGCTGGCGGGCAGTACGGTGAAGGGCGTGGTCTACGGGATTCTCGGCACGGCGCTTGTGCAAGGCATTCTTGCCGGCTTCGGTTGCTGGATTGCGGGCGTCCCGGCGCCGGCGCTGCTCGGGCTGGCGACGTTCTTCCTGTCGGTGATACCGGGCGGCCCGGTGGTCGTCTGGTTGCCTGCGGCAATCTGGCTGTATCACGGCGACTCAACTGGCTGGGCGATCTTTCTGGTCGTGTGGGGCGTGTTGGTCGTCGGCATGTCCGACAACGTCATCAAGCCGATCCTGATCGGCAAGAGTAGTGATATGCCGCTGATCCTGGTGATGCTGGGTATTCTGGGCGGGGCGTTTGCCTTTGGCTTCCTCGGTGTGTTCATCGGCCCGACGTTGCTGGCGGTTGCTTATACCGTGCTGCACGATTGGACGATCGGTGCCCCAGTAGTGGACGCTCTGGCGCCCGACATGAAAGTGCCGGTTGTCGATGAGCCGGGGCGCATAGAAAAGGCGCCTTGAAATAAATTCCAGATATGGCTTGCAAGGGGCCGTGCGGCTCGCTAGAATCTCGCTCTTTCGTGCTTCGGACACCGGAGCACGGGAAGCGGGAGAGCCAGCAGTGGCAAGGCTTTGCGCGATGCGGGCAGGTTCAGGGAGTTAGAAAAACCTGTTGACGGCGTAGCGAAAGTTCTCCATAATCTCGTTTCTCTGCTGCTGATGCAGCGACGCAGAACGAAGCGGTGCCGGGTGGTTGAAGTGGGCGGCGCTTCGGTAGTGAATGCGGACTCGATCTTTAAAAATTAACAGCCGATAAGTGTGGGCGCTTGATGCGCGACGCGACGCTGGGCTCTTCGGGGTCTGGCATAAGCGAAAGTATCAAGTCTCACACTAGTATTAAAGGAAGGTTTTCCCGTCTTCGGACGGGATGATCATTCGTCAGTACGTTGAGTGAGCGACCGGTTCGTAACAGACCGAAAAACAGTAACAGGTTTGAACTGAAGAGTTTGATCCTGGCTCAGATTGAACGCTGGCGGCATGCCTTACACATGCAAGTCGAACGGCAGCACGGGGGCAACCCTGGTGGCGAGTGGCGAACGGGTGAGTAATACATCGGAACGTGTCCTGTAGTGGGGGATAGCCCGGCGAAAGCCGGATTAATACCGCATACGCTCTACGGAGGAAAGGGGGGGATCTTAGGACCTCCCGCTACAGGGGCGGCCGATGGCAGATTAGCTAGTTGGTGGGGTAAA